>DATMCA010001665.1:0-2350 GCA_035559015.1 Umezawaea sp.
AAGGGCCCGCTGCATCACATATCGCACATGTGCGTCGACCTCGTCGATGTCGGGGTTCTCGCCGAACTCGGCGACGATGTCGATCGGCGGCAACACTGCCATGGTGATCTTGGCGGGCAGCGGAATGTTCGGCGGGACCACCAGGCTCAGCCCGAACGGGAAGCCGAACGAGATCGGCACGATCTTGGCGCGGGCCAACCGCGCGATCGGCCCGAGTCGCTTGGCCAGCCAGGTACCGCGGGTCAGGAAGATCTGTGTCTCCTGACCGCCGATGCCGACCGTGGGCACGATCGGCACGCCGGCGTTCAGCGCGGCCTTGACGTAGCCGGTGCGGCCGCCGAAGTCGATCTTGTTCTCCGACAGCGTCGGCCGGTATACGTCGTAGTCGCCGCCGGGGAACACCACGACAAGGCCGCCGGACCGCAGCGCCTCGTCGGCGTTCTCATGGTTGGCGCTGATGTAGCCGATCTTCTTGAAGAAATCGCCTGTCGGCCCAACCCCGAGCATGTCGTGGCTCAGCGTGTACAGCGGCCGGTTGTAGCCGTGCTTCTGGTAGAAGTCCGCCGACAGGATCGGCACGTCCATCGGCAACATGCCGCCGGAGTGATTGGACACCAGCAGGGCCCCGCCGGGGGGCAGGTTCTCCAGCCCACGCACCTCCGAGCGGAAGTAGCGCTTGAGAAAGGGCCGCATGATGCCCATCACGCGCTCGGTCAGGCCCGGATCCCACTTGGTGAGTTCCGACGGCTCGATATCGGTCGTGGCCATGGGGCCCCCTCGTCGAATTAGAACGTGTTCTAGTTTTACATACTACCCAGTCTCTGTAGCGTGCCAAACCATGGTGGCTAGCATCACCCGCGTGAGCGAAGAAGCCAACAGCGAAGAAGTCATCCTGGTCGAACAGCGCGACCGCGTCCTGATCATCACCATCAACCGGCCCAAGGCCCGCAACGCGGTGAACGCCGCGGTCAGCCGGGGGCTGGCCGACGCCATGGACCGGTTGGATGCCGAGGACGGCCTGTCGGTCGGCATCCTGACCGGCGCGGGCGGCTCGTTCAGCGCCGGCATGGACCTCAAGGCGTTCGCCCGTGGCGAGAACGTCGTCGTGGAGGGCCGCGGAATGGGGTTCACCGAGCGCCCGCCCAGCAAGCCGCTCATCGCGGCCGTCGAGGGATACTGCCTGGCGGGAGGATGCGAGCTGGCCCTTGCCACCGATCTGATCGTGGCGTCGACGGAATCGGCGTTCGGCATACCCGAGGTCAAGCGCGGCCTGGTCGCGGGCGGCGGAGGCCTGCTGCGGCTGCCCCAGCGCATCCCGTATGCGGTCGCCATGGAGCTCGCCCTCACCGGTGAGAACCTCTCGGCCCAGCGGGCACACGAACTCGGGCTGGTGAACCTGCTGGCCGAGCCCGGATCGGCGCTGGACGCCGCGATCGGGCTGGCCGAACGCATCAGCGGTAACGGCCCGCTGGCCGTTGCGGCCACCAAGCGGATCATCGTCGAGTCGCGCGGTTGGAGCCCCGAGGAGATGTGGACCAAGCAGAACAAGATCCTGGCGCCGGTGTTCATGTCCAACGACGCACGGGAGGGCGCGGTGGCGTTCGCCGAGAAGCGCCCACCGGTCTGGCACGGCCGCTGATCCGGGGAGGTCGATCGATCATGTTGTCACCGAGCACCGTTCGACGGGTCGCCATCGTCGGCACCGGCACGATCGGAGCCAGCTGGGCGACCTACTACCTCGCCCAGGGCTTCGACGTGACCGCCACCGACCCGGGCCCCGGCGCCGAGTCCGCTCTCCGCGCGTTCGTCGACGCGGCCTGGGACGGAGCCACGACGCTCGGGCTCTCGCCGGGCGCGTCACCCGACCGCCTGGGGTTCACGACCGACGTGCGCGAAGCGGTCGCCGAGGCGGACTTCGTGCAGGAGAACGCGCCGGAGCGCCCCGACCTCAAGGTCACGCTGTTCGCCGAGATCGATGAGGCGACGCCGCCGGACGCGATCATCGCCTCCAGCTCGTCGGGCATCACGATGACCGAGATCCAGGCCGGCTGCCGCAACCCGGAGCGGACGGTCATCGGCCACCCCTTCAACCCGCCCCACGTGATCCCGCTGGTCGAGGTCGTCGGCGGCAGGAGGACCGCTCCGGAGACCATCGACGCCGCCATGGCCTTCTACGGCGCGATCGGCAAGAAGCCGATCCACCTCAAGAAGGAGCTGCCCGGGCACGTCGCCAACCGCATCCAGTCCGCGCTGTATCGCGAGGTCGTCTCCCTGATCGACCAGGGAGTCCTCGACGTCGCCGACTCCGACGACGCGGTGTCGTGGGGCCCCGGCCTGCGGTGGGGTGTCA
>DATMCA010001666.1:0-26075 GCA_035559015.1 Umezawaea sp.
AAGTGACGCGTCGGTGGACACTGCGGATGGCGACGACCACGTACACGGTCGGGCTGCCCGAGCACGAGGGCTGGCTGGAGTCGATCGCCTGGGGCCCGACGGGTGTCGAGCACGGCCCGGCCCCGGCGGCGAACGTCGGCCGCACGCCGTACATGACCGCGGCGGACGGCGCGCCGGTCGAGTACGCGCCGTTCGGGGCGCGCCCCTTCACCGGCGCGGACCTGGTCCTGGACCAGGAGGTGTTCTGGCGCTTCGACGGCGCCGACGAGGCCACGCCGACATCGCTGCGGCTGGCGTTCGCCGACGACGTCACCGGGTTGCGCGCGGTCCTGTGCTACCGGGCCGATCCGTCGACCGACGTGCTGCTGCGCTGGGTCGAGCTGACCAACGGCGGCCCGGACGAGCTGCGGGTGGACCAGGTCGACTCGGCCGGGTTCTGCGTTCCGGTGGACACCGCCGAGCTGACCTTCCTGACCGGCCGCTGGGCGCACGAGTTCCAGCGCGAACAGGTGGTGCTGCCCGCGGGCAGGTTCGAGATCGGTGGCTCGCAGGGTGTTGCCGGCCACCAGTTCGCGCCGTGGCTGGCGGTCCAGGACACGTCGGGTGGCCCGGCGTGGGGCGTGTCGCTGGCGTGGTCCGGGTCGTGGCGGATCGCCGCCGACGTGGAGGTCACCGGCGCGCTCCGCGTCCGCGCGGGCCGCGCCGGTTCGGTGGTCCGCCTGGCCCCCGGCGGAACCCTGGTGGCGCCTCAGGTCGCGGGGGCGTACAGCACCGAGGGGCTGGGCGGCGTGGCCCGCGCGTTCCACGCGCACGAGCGTTCGCTGACCCGCGCCCGCGCCCGCCCGGTCCAGTACAACTCCTGGGAGGCAACGGAGTTCGCCGTCGAGGAGCAGGGCCAGCTCGCCCTGGCCGCGATCGCGGCGGAGTTGGGCGCGGAGCTGTTCGTGGTCGACGACGGCTGGTTCGAGGGCCGCCACGACGACACCGCGGGCCTCGGCGACTGGACCCCCGACCCGACCGCGTTCCCGAACGGCTTCACCGCGTTCATCGAGCGGGTCAAGGCGCTGGGGCTCGGCTTCGGCCTGTGGGTGGAACCCGAGGCCGTGAGCCCGAAGTCCCGGCTGTACCGGGACCACCCGGACTGGGTCTACCGGATCGACGGCCGCCCCGGCACGCTGATCCGCAACCAGCTCCTGCTCGACCTGGGCCGCGAGGACGTCTTCGAGTTCGTCCGGGGCGTGTTCGACCGGCTGCTCACCGACTATCCGATCGACTACGTCAAGTGGGACATGAACCGCCCGCCCACCCCTCGCGGCAGGCCCGGCGAGCCCACGGCAGACCTGGACGGCGACCACGTCCGCAACTACTGGCGCCTGCTGGACCACCTGCGCGAGACCTATCCGCACGTGATGGTCGAAGGCTGCGCCGGTGGCGGTGGCCGGGTCGAACTGGCCACGATCGCCCGCACCGACGTGGTGTGGCCCAGCGACAACACCGCCCCGATGGACCGGCTCAACGTCCAGTACGGCTTCCTGCACGCCCACGCGCCGCATGTGATGCTCTCGTGGGTCACCGACCACCCCGGTTTCTTCGACACCAGGCCGAAATCGCTGCGGTTCCGCTTCGTCACGGCGATGGCGGGTGTGCTGGGCATCGGCGCCGACATCCGCCGCTGGACGCCCGAGCAGCGCTCGGAAGCGGCCGAGCTGGTGGCCGTGTACAAGGGGATCCGCTCGACCGTCCACCACGGCGAGGTGCACCTGATCGGCTCCCCCGCCGATCCGAGCTGCGCCGCGCAGTACCACCACGAGGACCGTGTCGTCGTGCTCGCGTGGCAGACCGGGGACCTCGACGGCGTGCCCGCGCTGCCCGGCAGGCAGGCCCGGTTCCGCCTGCGCTCCCTGGACCCGACGGCCGTCTACCGCGACGCGGCGACGGGTGCCGAGTACAGCGGCGCCCACCTGGCGCACGCCGGACTCCCGATCACCTGGTCGCCGGCGCACGACGCCGACGTGGTCGTCCTGGACCGGCGGCCGTGATCGAGTTCGGCCGCGGCCGGATCCTCCAGGTGACGGTCGCCGGCGTGCCCGCGTTCTGGACAAACCCCTCGGCGGCTGACTGGAACATCGGCGGCGACCGCCTGTGGCTGGGCCCGGAGCGCGACTGGTTCTACTCCTCGGGCGGTCTGGCCGACCACGTCGTGCCCGCCTCCATCGACCCCGGTCCGTGGTCGGACGGGCCGCCCTGGTCCGCCGACGTCGTGCTGGTGCGGCGGCGGACCGGGCTGGAGACGCACGTCGGCATCACCCGCGAGGTCACCGTCCTGGGCGCCGGGGTGTACGAGACGCGCACGACCGTGAACGTCCACAGTGGTCTTCCGGTGAGCGCGTGGAGCATCGTCTCCGTACCGCTCGGCGGTGTGCTGGAACTGCCGCTCGCCGATGCCCTGACCTACCACGACTACCTCGACCCGATCGACCCCGCGCGCCTGGAGGTGGCCGACGGCAGGCTGTCCCTGCGCCTGACCGGCGACACGATGACCAAGATCGGCCTGCCCCCGTCGGTCGTGGGCGGCCCGCTCACCTACACGGTCGGCGGGCTGCGCGTCGAGCGCGCGGTCACCGTCCACCCGGACCGGACGTACTGCGACCTGCCGATCGGCGCGACCGGGCAGGGTGACGCCGTGCAGGTCTTCGAGGACGACGGCCACTACGGCGGCTACGCCGAACTCGAACACCACAGCCCCGCGGCAACCGTGGAATACCCGGTGATCGATGTTTGTCGAACAACTGTGAGCGTCGACACCAGTTATTGACCGTCCGGTCCATAATGCCTAGCTTCGGACGGTGTGACCCACACGGTGAACACCCCGGTCGAGCCCCGGACGAACGGCTGGCTCGCGGTCGGATCGGTCGCCGCCGGTTCGCTGACGCTCGTCCTGTCGGAGTTCCTCCCCATCGGCCTGCTGCCCGAGATGAGCGCGGGCCTGGGCGTCTCCAACGGCACGGCGGGCCTGACGATGATGGCTCCGGGCCTGGTGGCGGCCGTCGCCGCGCCCGCGCTCACCCTCGCGGCGGGCAAGGTCGACCGCCGCACCTTCCTCCTGGCGATGTCGGCCCTGTTCGCCGTCTCCAACGCCCTCGCGGCCATCGCCCCGACCTTCGCGCTCGTGCTCGCCGCCCGGATGCTGCTCGGCGTCGCACTGGGCGGCTTCTGGACCATCGGCGGCAGCATCGCCTCCAGGCTCGTCACCGAGCGCTCGGTCACCACGGCGGCGGCGGTCATCATCGCCGGCGTCTCGGCGGGAACCGTCATCAGCCTCCCCGTGGGAGCGCTGATCGGCCAGCTCGCCGACTGGCGCTACGCCTTCGCCGCCGCGGCGGCACTGTCCGTCGGCGTGCTGGTCGCCCAGTTCTTCCTGCTGCCGGGCATCCCGGTCAACCAGGTGGTCCGCGTGGACACCCTCATCGCGTTGACCCGCAACAGGAAGGCGAGGATCGGCCTCGTCGCCACGGCCCTCATCTTCGCGGGCCACTTCCTCGCCTACACCTACCTCGTGCCCTACCTAGCCGACGTGGCGAAGGTGTCGGCCGGCCTCACCAGCACCCTCCTGCTGGTCTACGGGGTCGCCGGTCTGGCGGGCAACTTCACCGCGGGCGCCACCCTCACCCGCAGCCCGCGCGCCACGATCACCGTCGGCACCCTCGCGCTGGCCGCGACCGTCGTCCTGCTCCCCCAGGCCTCCGCCTCGACCCCGGCGGTCATCGCCCTGGTCGCCCTCTGGGGCTACTCGTGGGGCGCGCTCCCGCTGAGCCTCCAGTTCTGGATGCTCAACGCCTCCCCGTCGGCGAAGGAGGGCGGCCTGGCCCTGTTCGTGTCGGTGATCCAGGTGGCGCTGGCGGGCGGCTCGCTGGTCGGCGGCCTGATCGTCGACCACCTCGGCGTCGCACCGGCGTTCACGCTCGGCGCCGTCCTCGCCGCACTGGCGGCCGGGCTCATCTGGACGTTCCGGGACTAGGGGGTGTCCGATGGGTCAGCAAGCCTGCTGTGTCTGGTCAGTTGACTGCAGTGACTCAGTTGACTGGCTCGACTCCACGAAGGCTCATCAGGGGCGGCAGTCGCGTGCCCGACGGCGAAGGCGGCTACCGGCCCTGCGTGGCCCCTCGCCACGACCACGTAAGCCCGAGGAGTCGGTGTGCCCGTGCACCTTCGTGCACCAGCGGGCTACGCGCCGCGTCCTCCTGATGCGCGCCCCGTGCCGGGCGGGCGCTGCGCGAGGGAGAGCAGGGGACGGATGACGGGTGAAACGATCGGTATCGGGCTAGCCGTATTGGCGGGCCTGGCGAGTCTGTGGGCCGGTGCACGGGAGGCACGGCTGCGGATGCGGCTGAGCCGCTACGGGCTGCGCGCCGAGGGGGCGGTGGTGAACCAGGAGCATGAGCCGGGGGACAACTCTTCGAAGCCCGTCATCGAGTTGACCGACCGGCAGGGCCGACCCGTTTGGTTCCGGCCCGCCACGACGGGGACGGGGCTGACCCTTGGAACCCATGTGCCGGTCGCCTAGCTGCCCAAGAGGCCGAAAAGCGCAAGGGTACCCACCCGGAAGTACCGCCTGTATCCGATCGTCGGCCTGTTCTTCGGAGCCATGCTCTGGCTCGGCGTCGCGGCTGGGTGCGTGCTCACACGCTGAGCTTGTTCTTCCACCTCGCTCTCACTTACGGATCCACCGCCAGACCCGTCACGGGACCCATCAGACACTCCCAACGACGTTGCTCATCGCCGACCTGGTCGGCCGTGGACCAGCCCTGAGCTCAGAGTGAACGGTCGAATGCGTCCTGATCGAGCTGAATCTGCGGCATGTGCATCTCCGCCCACTCTCGCAACTGTGACAGGGGTTGTGCCAACGACTTGCCACGCGCGGTGAGCCCGTAGAACACCCGTGGCGGAACGGAAGGCTCGACCCGGCGGGTGACGAGGCCATCCCGCTCGAGCGACCTCAGGGTCTGCGTGAGCATCTTCTGGGAGATCCCGGTCAGGGCTCGCTTGAGTTCGGTGAAACGAAGTTCGCCATCGGTCTGGTCGACGGTCAGGACGAGCATTGTCGTCCATTTCGTGCCGACCCGGTCGAGCAGCTGCCTGGTGGGGCAGGCTGCATCGAAGAGGTCGCCGCGGTGAGGGGTTACCCCGAGGTGACCAGGGTTCCGGGAAGTGCCTCCTTGAACGTCCACAGTCGGTCTCCTATGTTCACCTGGTATCCGATAGTAACCGACTGGATGAGATGAACGATGTTGACTGCCTATCTGGCGGACGCCCAAGCGCGGTACATCTCGGTGAACGACATCCGCCTTGCGGTCGAGGTGGCGGGTGAGGGCCCCGCGGTCCTGCTGCTGCACGGTTTTCCGCACACGCGGGCGATCTGGTCCGAAGTCGCGCCGCTGCTGACGGCGGCCGGGCTTCGTGTCGTCGCGCCGGATCTACGCGGTCTGGGCGACAGCGACCGAGCGGCCGGCGGTTACCTGGCGACCGAGCTCGCCGGGGATCTGGTCGGGCTCCTCGACGCGCTTGACATCGACCGGGCGCACGTCGTCGGCATCGACCTCGGCACCGCACCGGCGTTCGCGCTGGCGGCGACCCACGCGCACCGCGTGTCCAGCCTGACGCTGAGTGAGGCGATGATCGGCACACTGCCCGGAGCCGAATCCTTCACGGCGAGCGGCGCTCCCTGGTGGTTCGGGCTCCACTCGGCTCCGGGCGGGTTCGCCGAGGACCTGCTGGAGGGACGGGAAGACCACTACATCCGGTTCTTCCTCGACGGCGGAAGCCGCCGCGGGCTCTCGGACGCGCTGACCGCCCGGATCGTCGAGGCGTACCGTGGGCGGGAGTCCTTGCGGGCCGCTTTCGAGCATTACCGCGCGATGCCCGCGAACGCGGGCTGGATTTCCTCGTGGGTGACGCACAACGTGTTCACACTTCCGGTGCTCACGATCGGCGGAGGCGCAGTCGGCGAGGGCACCGCTCATCAACTCGCCCCGTTTAGCGAGAAGTTGACGGCTAGCCTGCTGCCCAACGCCGGCCACATCGTTCCGATCGACGAGCCCGAAGAGTTTTCGGCACTGGTAGCGCAGCACGCCAAGTCGGCGGAGGCGCGATCATGACGAACAAGCGCACCGGCGTCCTCAGCCCGGTCGAACGTCCACACCGCACCGGCCTCGAAACCAGGCAGGTGACAGCATGACTCGTGAGCAACGCGAGCAGGTCCGCGAACTCCGGCGGAACTCGCCGCTCGACCTGGGTGGCGATCTCGACGTCCAACGGCCGCTGTTCGAACAGATCCTCAGCTCGCAGCCGGTGCCCGACGACGCCATCGTCGAGAAGCTCGACCTGGCGGGTGTCGCCGCGCTGTCGGTCACGATCAGCGGTGCGCCGCAACCGGTCGGCACCGCGCTCTACTTCCACGGCGGCGCATTCGCACTGGGTTCGGCGAACAGTTCCTTGGGCTTGGTGACCCAGATCGCCCGGCGATCGGGACTGCGGGTCGTCGCCGTGGATTACCGGCTTGCGCCGGAGCACCCGGCACCGGCCGCGGCGACCGATGCCGCGACGTGTTATGAAGCGCTGCTGGACTCGGGTATCGGCGCCGACGGACTGATCGTGATCGGGGAGTCCGCAGGAGGCGGGGTGGCACTGAGACTGCTCACGTCACTGGTGGCGGGAAACCGGCCCGTACCGGCGGGCGCGGTGTTGCTGTCGCCCTGGATCGACTTGACATTGGCCGGCGACTCGATGACAACGCGGGCGTCCGTAGACGTCGCGGTGAATCGGGAAGCGCTCGCCCGGCGCGTGCTCGACTACGCCGGCGAAGGTGCTACCGCGGCGCGGGAGCACAGCCCGCTGTTCGACGACCTGCACGGGTTGCCGCCCACTCTCGTGCAGGTCGGAACGCACGAAACACTGCTCGACGACTCCATCCGGCTCGCCTCCCGCCTGGCAGCCGCCGACGTCTCGGTCATCCTCGACATCACCGCGGAAGTGCCACACGTCTTCCAGGGCTTCGCGCCGATCCTGGACGAGGGCGCATTGGCGCTCGACCGCGCGGGCCAGTTCGTCCGAACCGCGCTGAAACAACCGGCACGCGATCTTCTGCCCGGCTAATCCCCGTCACGAGAACTTCCGCCAGCCACATGTCTCACGGCGACGAGCCAACCAGAAGGAGAGCACGACCGAAACGACGCGAGCCGTTGCGCTCGACGCACGCGGGCAGCCAGTACCAAGGTGATCTTCGCTGCGAGGGCGTGTTCTTGCTCGTGTCGCTGTCGGATCTCCAGCGGGAGCGCACTTCGTCGCCCAGGTCCTCGTCGACGCGCCGAAGGACGTCGTGCCGGCTCTGCAGGCGCTGCGCGATGAGCGCGGGTGCCCCCAAACGGGCGAGGGACAAGGATTCGGTCCAGGACCGGAATCAACTGCGGTGCATCACCCCACTGCCCAGGCGTGACCAGGACAGCCAGCGGACGGCACCCGCCCTCACTGGCCAGATGGATCTTTGTCGTGAGCCCGCCGCGCGAGCGACCGATCGCCTCATCGGGGACATGTCGTGCCGGGCGACGGCGTTGTCCCGGAATCCGAGCCGGCCGGTCACGGGCTCCGGCGGCATGCTGGTGCACGCGGCACACCGTGGAATCCACGCTCACCACGCTCTAGTCGATCCGACCTTCCGTGTCGCGTCGGCTTGGACAGCCCGCAGGATTCGCTCCCACGTGCCGTCCGCAGACCACCGGCGGTGACGGTCATGGACCGTCTTCCACTTCCCGAACCGCGTGGGCAGGTCCCGCCACGGAACGCCGGTCCGCAGCCGGAAGAAGATACCGTTGATGACAGCGCGGTGATCCTTCCACCGGCCCCCGCGTCCCAGGCTCTTTGGCAGGTGCGGCTCCAATCGAGCCCACTCGCTTTCAGATATGTCGCCCCGTCCCACAGCGAACCGAACGATCCGTTGAAGAATCCGTCACGCGATCCGTCGGACACCCCCTAGCCGGACCCACCGCGAACGGCCGTCGAGGACCACCTCGGCGGCCGTTCGCGCATGCCCTAGGGGTGACCCTGATCTTTGCCGAGAAACCTGTGCAAAGAAATCTCTGCACGCTAACGTCGTTCCCATGTCGCAGCCCGAGGAGATCACCGACCCCGCAGTGCTCAAGGCCATGGCGCACCCGCTGAGGCGGCGCATCATGGCCGAGCTGCGGCGTGGTCCCGCGTCGTCCACGACGTTGGCCGCGGCGCTGGGCGAGAACACCGGGTCGACCAGCTACCACCTCCGAGAGTTGGCCAGGCACGGGTTCGTCGAGGACGAGCCCTCGCTGGGCAAGGGGAAGGAGCGGTGGTGGCGGGCGGTCAAGCGGGATCTGCGGTACCCGCGGCGGGGTGACCAGTCGCCGGAGTTGGCGGCGGCGCTGGACGAGTTGAACAGCGTCCAGTTCGCCGAGGACGTCCAAGCCTGGACGAGGTTCCAGGCGCAGAGCGGGGAGATGGGGTCCTGGGGTGACGCCGTCCCGTACTCGCGCGGGTCGATCGTCGTCACGCAGGACGAACTGGGCGAGTTCTTCGACGACTACCTGACCCTGATGAAGAAGTACTGGCGCGAGGACGCGCCCGCCGACGCGCGGGAGGTCCTGCTGCGCTTCATCGCCTTCCCCAAGCCCGACTAGGGCCCTGGGTCGCCGAGCGGCAACTCGACGACCCAGGAAGGGGAGCACGCACCACAACACGCCCCGAGGGGTGTGCCTTCACGAGTTCGAACTCCCACGGAAAGGAGAGCACCCGTGCTGCTCCGAAGCAAGCTGACGGCCGCCGCGACAGCGGTGGCCCTGATCTGGACCGGGGCCGCGACAGCCGAGGCACGAGGGCTGAGCGCAACCATCCGGTACACCGAGTACGGCATCCCGCACGTCGTGGCGACGGACTACCGGCAACTCGGGTTCGGCCAGGGTTACGCGGCGGCGACCGACAACGCGTGTTCGCTGGCGCAGACGATGTTGACGACGTCCGGCACGCGGTCGCGGTACCTGGGGGCGGACGCGAACCCCGGCAGCGGGTTGTCGCGGGCGCGGACGAACCTGGCCAGCGACCTGTACTTCCAGGGGATCAACGACACCGGCGTCGTGGAACGGCTGGTGGCGCGCAAGGACAAGCTGGGACCGTCGACCGAGGTGCGGGAAGCCGTGGCCGGGTACGCGGCCGGGGTGTCGGAGAACCTGGCCAGGACCAACGACCCGGCGTGCAAGGGCGCGGCCTGGCTGCGGCCGATGACGGAGATCGACGTCTACCGGCACATGTACGCGCTGGGCATGGTGTTCGGCCAGGGTTCGGCGGCGGACGGGCTCGCGACGCAGGACCCGGAGCTGTCGATCGGCAGCAACGCCATCGCGCTCGGCTCGGAGAGGACGGTCAACGGCCGGGGCATGTCCCTGGCCAACCCGCACCTGCCGTGGAACACGCCCGACCTGCGGCTGTGGCAGTCGCACCTGACGATCCCCGGACGGCTGGACGTCGCGGGCGCGGGCATCGTCGGCGTCCCGTTCCTCTGGCTGGGCCACAACTCCACGATGGCGTGGAGCGGCACGGCGGCCGACACGACGAGGACGTTCTCGCTCTTCGCGTTGAAGCTGGTGCCGGGCTCGCCGACCAGGTACCTGGTGGACGGCAAGGCGGAGGACATGGTGCGCCGGGACGTGACGGTCACCGTGCAGGACGGCACGACCGTGACGAGGCCGCAGTGGTGGAGCCGGTACGGGCCGGTCGTGACCGCGGCCAACGGGCAGAACCTGCCGTGGACGGCGGAGACCGCGTACTCGCTGGCCGACGCGAACGCCGACAACCTGCGGTTCGCGAACTCGATGGAACGGCTGTCGCGCGCCGGTGACACGGCGTCGGCGTTCCGGGCGCTGGAGGACACGCAGGGCCTCCCGTGGATGAACATCTTCATCACGGACTCGCGGGGCAAGGCCCGGTACTCGCAGCTGCACAACGTGCCGAACGTGACCGACGAGCGCGCCGCGAGCTGCAACACCGAACTGGGGAAGCAGACCTGGGCCGCCGACGGGCTCGCGGTACTGGACGGGTCGCGGGGCGACTGCGCGTGGGGCCGGGACGGCGACGCCGTGCAGCCCGGTGTCTTCGGGCCGTCGAAGCTGCCTTCCCTGCAACGCGACGACTTCCTGGAGAACTCGAACGACAGCTACTGGCTGACGAACCCGGCGCGGCCGGTGACGGGGTTCTCGCGGATCTTCGGCACGACGGGCACCGAGCGCACCGCCCGCACCCGCGGCGCGTTGACGGACCTGGCCAAGGGCGTCAAGTACACCCGGCAGTCGTTGCAGGACCTGATGTTCTCCAACCACGACTTCGTCGCCGACCTGGCGGTCGACGACACCGTCCGGTTGTGCCGCACGATGTCCGCGGACCTCGCGGAGGCGTGCGAAGCGCTGTCCACCTGGGACCGGAACCACGACGTGGACAGCCGTGGCGCCCTGCTGTTCGACCGGTTCTGGGCCAAGGCCCGGAACGCGGCGGGCGGCGCGCTGTGGAAGGTGCCGTTCAGCGCGGCCGACCCGATCGGCACGCCGAACACGCTGAACACCGACCTCCCGGCCATCGGCGCGGCGCTGACCGCCGCCGTCGGTGAGCTGCGCGCGGCGGGCATCCCGATGAACGCCCCGCTGGGCGACAACCAGTACGTCGTGCGCAACGGGGAGCGGATCCCGATCGACGGCGGCACGGCGGGCCTGGGCGTCTTCAACTCCATCCGCGGCCCCTGGGACCCGGCCAAGGGCTACACCGAGATGCAGCACGGGGCCACCTACCTGCACGTGGTGTCGTTCGACGGGGACGGGTGCCCGGACGCGTCGACGCTGCTGGCGTACTCCCAGTCGTCCGATTCGACGTCCTCGCACTTCAGCGACCAGACGAAGCTGTACTCGAAGAAGCAGTGGGTGACCGAGCGCTTCTGCGAGCGGGACGTCCTCGCGTCGCCCGAGCTCAAGGTCGTGCAGGTGCGCCAGCGCCTCTGACCAGCGTGAACCACGAGGGCCGCTCCCGCTCGACGGGGCGGCCCTCGCTGGCGTTATCAACGCTTCCACTCAACTAGTAGCGTCGATACGTTCCATGTGTTAGCGTTGCTTCCATGAGCACGAGAACACGGATACTGGAAGCAGCGGCCGAGCTGCTCGCCGAGTCGCCGATCGCGGACGTGTCGACCAGGGCGGTCTGCGAAGCCGCCGGCGTCGGCGCCCCCGCGCTGTACCGGCAGTTCGGCGACAAGGAAGGCCTGCTCTCAGCGGTCGTGGACCACGGCTTCGAGAAGTACCTGGCGGGCAAGCGGGCCGCCGTGCCCTCCGAGGACCCCGTGCAGGACCTGCGGAACGGCTGGGACGCCCACGTGGCGTTCGCGCTGGAGAACCCCAGCTACTACCGGCTGATGTACTCCCCCACCGTGAGCGGCACGCCCGCCGCGGCGGTCGAGGCCCACCAGCTGCTGTTGCAGGTGGTCGAGCGGTGCGCCGCCGCAGGCAGGCTGAACGTGTCGCCCGAGGCGGCCGCGCAGATGGTCATGTCGGCCAACACCGGCGTCGCGCTGGTGCTGATCACGCGGCGGGAGCTGTACGCGCCGGACGTCTCCACCCGTGTCCGGGACGCGATCCACGCGGCGATCCTCGTGCCCGACGGGACCGCGGTGACCCACAACGGCGGCGCGGCCTCCGCGCTCGGCGCCCAGCTGCGCCTGTCACCGCCGGACAGGCTGACGTCCGCCGAGACGGGCCTGCTCCAGGAGTGGCTGACCCGCCTCACCGACTGACCCGCAAAACCGAGCAGTGCCAACGGTTGTCGCACCGAGCGACATCCGGCGATACCCCACACCCAGAAGGAGCAAGACCATGAGCAAGCGCGTCGCGATCATCACCGGTGGATCCCGCGGCATCGGCCGGGAGACCGCCGAGCGACTGGGCCGGGACGGCTTCGCGGTCGTCGTCAACTACGCCGGGAACGAGACCGAGGCGAAGGCCGCCGTGGACACCATCACCGGTGCGGGCGGCGAAGCCATCGCGGTCAAGGCGGACGTGGCCGAGGTCGCCCAGGTGACCGCGCTGTTCGACGCGGCCGAGTCCGCGTTCGGCGGGGTCGACGTGGTCGTCCACGCGGCGGGCACCATGTACCTGGCACCGGTGGCGGACATCGACTTCGACGCCCTCGACCGCATGCACCGCACGAACATCCGCGGCACGTTCGTGGTCGGCCAGCAGGCCGCCCGCCGAGTTCGCGGGGGTGGCGCGATCATCACGTTCTCCACGTCGGTCCTGGGCCTGCGGATGCCGTCCTACGCGCCGTACGCCGCGACCAAGGGCGCGGTCGAGGCCATCACGATGATCCTGGCCAAGGAGTTGCGCGGCAAGGACATCACGGTCAACACGGTCGCCCCCGGCCCCACCGCCACGGCCCTGTTCCTGGACGGCAAGGACGAGGAGACCATCGCCACCATGGCCAAGGCCGCCCCGCTGGAGCGCCTCGGCCGGCCCACCGACATCGCCGACGTCGTCGCGTTCCTCGCGGGCCCGTCCCGCTGGATCAACGGCCAGGTCATCCGCTCCAACGGCGGAATCGTCTGACCCCCTCCCACCGTCCGGAAAGGACATACGTCATGAGCAAGGTCATCGTCATCACCGGCGCGTCCAGCGGCATCGGCGAGCTGTCCGCCAAGGCGCTCGCCCGCGCGGGCCACACCGTCCACGCGGGGATGCGCAACACCAAGGGCCGCAACGCGGCGAAGGTCGAGGAGTACGCCGAGTACGCCGCGGCCAACGGCGTCGACCTGCGGTCGGTCGAGCTGGACGTGTCCAGCCAGGAGTCGGTCGACGCGGCCATCGCCGCCGTGCACGCCGCCCACGACCGGATCGACGTGGTGATGCACAACGCGGGCCACATGGTGACCGGCCCGACCGAGGCGTTCACGCCCGAGGAGATGGCGCAGGTCTACGACACCAACGTGCTCGGCGCGCAGCGGGTCAACCGCGCGGTCCTGCCGCTGCTCCGCGCCCAGGGCCACGGCCTGCTGCTGTGGACCGGCAGCACCAGCACCCGCGGCGGCACCCCGCCGTACCTCGCGCCGTACTTCGCGGCCAAGGCCGCCATGGACTCCATCGCCGTCAGCTACGCCGCCGAGGTCGCCCGCTTCGGCATCGAGACCTCGATCATCGTGCCGGGCGCGTTCACCGCGGGCACCAACCACTTCCCGAACAGCGGCCGTCCGGCCGACCAGGACAGGGTCGCCGCGTACGAGGTGCGCTACGCCGGGCTGATGGAGCAGGTGGCGGAGCGGCTTGCCGCCATCTCACCGCCGGACGCCGACGTGTCGGCCGTCGCGGACGCCGTGGTCGAGGTGGTCGGGCTGCCCGACGGCACCAGGCCGTTCCGCACCCACGTCGACCCGTCGCACGACGGCGCGGAGGAGGTCTCCGCGGTGGCCGACCGGATCCGGGTCGAGTTCCTGGAGCGCATCGGCCTGGGCGACCTGCTGCACCCCGCGAAGGTCTAGTCGACTGCGGACGCCTCTTGGCCGGTCAGGACGCTGACCGGCCAAGAGGCGTTCGTCAGTGGGATCCCGCGCAGCACTCGTGCGGCTGCTCGACCTCGGCGGGCTGGAACACCCCGCCCGCCGCGGGTTCGACCAGCAGCACCAGCAGGCCGTCGCGGTACTCCGGCCGGACGAACCCGCCGGTGTCCACGCGGGTGTCCGGGGTGACGGCCGCCCCGATGCCCACCACCTCGTCGATCGCCGTCGCCTCGACGATCTCCGCGACGTGGTGGACACCGGTCAGGATCGACTGGCCGGGGAACCGGGCGCACCGCCCGCCCACCGGCGGGTCGATCTCGGTGCCGGGTGCGAGCCCGCTGGTGATCCGGGCCGACACCGTGTGGACGGCGACGGAGTCCTCGCGTTCGACGTGGGTCAGCACGAGGTCGGCGGACACGCCTGCCCTGTCCAGCGCGGACAGCACTTCGCGGTCGAAGTGCGCGCCCACCGAGGTGAAGTCCGGGACCAGCCGCACCCAGCGCACTAGATCACGTCCACGAACACCGGGTTGGCGTAGAACCAGAGGTCGCTCCACGGGTCCGCGTCGGCGATGACGTCCATGACCGGTCCGCCGTCGGCCGTCAACTTCCGGCCGTCGCTGCCGCGCACGCGCAGGTAGAACGGGCCGGAGACGTCCTTGAACACGTAGGTGAACTTCGCGCGGTTCTTGGTGACCTCGAACGACTTCACCACGGTCGTGCCGGGCGCGGAGAGCGTGTCGCGGTCGACCACGGGACCGGTGACCGGACCCGAGATGAGGTCGAGCTTGGCCGGCTTCGGCACCACACCGGCGAAGTTGGGGCCACCGGCGCCGGTCACCTCGACGGTCACCTCGACCGAACCGCCGCGCTTCACGAACGTGCGGCCGCCGAGCGTGACGCCCTGGTTGTCCCCCTCGCCCAGGGCCCGCACGCGCAGGTCGAGGCCGTCGATCAGCCTGCCGTGCACCGCGATCACCTTGCCCGCCTGGAGGCCGCGCATGACGTCCACGTAGGACCGCGAGCGCGAGCCCACGACGGTCCGGCTGTAGAAGCCGGGGAAGAAGTCGCCGAACCCGGTCTGCTTCACGCCGGAGTCGACGGGCGCGCCCTTGCTGCCGGTCTTGTCGTAGTCCTGCGGACCGGGCGTGAACGTGTCGTTGAAGACCTGGTGCACGTCGGAGGTCGACGTGATCCACCACGGCCTGCCCTCGGCCAGCATCGAGTCCCAGAGCCCGCCGACCTTGGCCGTCATCCAGTCGAACCCGCCGTAGGTGCGGTACGGGTTCTCGGTCGCGGTGGGCGCGTAGCCGGGGTGGCTGTCGACGCCGGGCGACGAGTCGTAGTACCCGCGAGCGCCGCCACGGCCGCCCGAGGCCTTCGAGATGCCCGCGGCCTGGTGGCCGGGCGCGCCCTCCATGCCCACGGCCACGCCGGGCGCCGCGTCGCGCCAGCCGCGCAGCTCGTGCGGGCTGTCGACACCGCGCCGGGACGGGTGGTTGGCGAACATCAGCGCGATCTCGGTCCGTCCACTGAGGACCTGCGACTCCAGGTACCGCAGCGCCGCCAGCGCGTACGGCTCGCCGTCGGCCGACGTGGAGCGGGTGATCAGCCCCTTGCCGCCGTTGGCGACCGCCGTGGAGAGGATGCCCCCGTCGTAGCCCGCTTCGAAGGCGCGCAGGATGTCGACGGTGTTGCGGTCCGGCGGCAGGAACACGGTCGCGTGCTCGGCGCCGGGGATGTTCCACTCCAGGCCCTGGTAGACCAGCATGTTCCGATTCGACCGGCGAGCCTTCTCGATGTCCGGCGTGACCTGGTCGATGGAGAGCTTCTCGTGCGCCACACCGCCGTGGTCGGTGATGACCATCCAGTCCAGCCCGTGCTCGCGGGCCTTGGCGACCTGCTGCGACACCGTGTACTGGCCGTCGCCGGAGTACTGGGTGTGGATGTGGTGGTCGCCCGCGTACCAGCGCTGCGGCGCACCCCACTGGTTGGTCGGCCGCGGGGTCGCGGCGGCCGCGCCGGCGCCCGCGGTCGCCAGCGCGGCGCCGCCGACGGCGACACCGAGCCCGGCCAGGAACCTCCGGCGGGCGACCGCGACGGGCCGGTCGTCCGCCGGGTCCTGCCAACTGCCCTCGACGGGCTCTACCTCGTGGTGGTGGTGCTCGTGGCCATCGTGATGGTGGTGCGACATGTTTGGGGCTCACCGTTCGCGGTTCGGCAGCTACGTCGTCGCGGAGTATGTCCAGGCAGGAAGCCTGGCAACGTGTGACAACCGGTGAACAGACGATGAACCCTCACGTCTTATCGCGCACGTTTGGCGTTAGCGGCCACCGCCTCCACGACGGTCGGCCAGACTTCGAGCGGGAGGTCGTGCGCCATGCCGTCGATGATGATCAGCTCGGCGTCCGGGATCGCCGCCGCCGTCGCCTCGCCGCCGGACTTGTCCACCAGCGGGTCGTCGGCCCCGTGGATCACCACGGTCGGCACGGTCACCTCGCGCAGCCCCGGCGTCCGGTCGGGCGACGCGATGACCGCGGCCAGGTGCCGCAGCGTGCTCGCGGGCCGGTTCGACCGGTCGTAGGCCGCCGCGATCCGCTCGCGCACCGCGTCCTCGTCCACCGGGAAGCCCGGCGAGCGGGTCAGCCTCGACGAGACCACGCGCTGCTCGATGGTCGCCTCGCGGGTGGAGGCCGTGGGCTGGCCGAACGTCGCCACGATCTCGGGGCTGCCCTGCCCGACGGTCTTGTCGCCGGTGGTGGACATGATCGAGCACAGGCTGAGCACGCGTTCCGGGTGGTCGACGACGAACTGCTGGGCGATCATCCCGCCCATCGACGCGCCGACCAGGTGCACCCGCTCGATCCCCAGCCCGTCCAGCAGCCCGACGATGTCGTCGGCCATGTCGGACAGCAGGTAGGGCGCGCTCGACGGGTCGCCCGCGGCCAGCGCCGCGAAGTCCGGCAGCGGCAGGTGGGAGAACTCGGTCGAGAGGCCGATGTCCCGGTTGTCGAACCGGACCACGTGGAAGCCCTGGGCGGCGAACAGCTCGCACAGCCTCGCGTCCCAGTTGGTCATCTGGGCCCCGAGTCCCATCACCAGCAGCAGCACCGGGTCCGCCGGGTCGCCGAAGGTGTCGTACTCGACTTCGAGGTCCTGGAACTTCACTCTTGGCATGTGCGGCGGCCTTTCCGGAAATCGATTTTGTTCACATGGATGAATTCCGCAGCTTGCCTGGTCGCGCATAAAGCGGGGAAAAAGTTCCGGTACCGGAAACCATTGACCTAACTGGTCTGGACCACTAACACTGGCCGTCTCCCCAACCCCTGCGAGGAGACCCGATGACCCGCTCACCCTTGCGCGGCAAACTCGTCACGGTCGTTCTGTCCGCCCTGCTCACGGCAGCCGGGACGCAGGTGGCGGCGGCAGCCGCCCCCACGCCCGACGACGACGTGGCGATCGCGGCGCCCGCGACGTTCACCCACCCCGGCGTGCTCGTCAGCAGGCCGCAACTGGAGTTCACGCGCACCAAGGTGCTCGCGAACGCACAACCGTGGAAATCCGCTTACGACCAGATGATGGGGAGCAAGTACGCGTCCCTGACCCGCACGCCGAAGCCGCGCGCGGTCGTCGAATGCGGTTCCTACTCGAACCCGAACTACGGCTGCACCGATGAACGCGAGGACGCCATCGCGGCGTACACGCTCTCTCTCGCCTGGTACGTCACGAAGGACGCCAGGTACGCCGACAAGGCGATCCAGATCATGGACGCGTGGTCCCCGGTCATCAAGGACCACACCAACAGCAACGCCCGCCTCCAGACGGCCTGGTCCGGGTCGTCGTGGCCCAAGGCCGCCGAGATCATCCGCTACACCTACACCGGGTGGCCCGCCGCGAACGTGACCCGGTTCGCGACCATGCTGCGAAGCGTCTACCTGCCGGAGATCCAGGCGGGCCTGGCGAACACGAACGGCAACTGGGAACTCAGCATGATGGAGGCCTCGATCGGCATCGCGGTCTTCCTGGAGGACAAGGCGGCCTACGACAAGGCCGTCTCGATCTTCCGCACCAGGCTGCCCGCGTACATCTACCTGACCAGCGACGGCGCCCTGCCGAAGACGCCGCCCGGCAGCGGCATCGACACCCGCGCGGAGATCGTCAGCTACTGGCACAACCAGTCCACGTTCCAGGACGGCGTCAGCCAGGAGACGTGCCGCGACTTCACCCACACCGGCTACGGCCTGGCCGCCGCCGCGCACATCGCGGAGACGGCCCACCACCAGGGCCAGGACCTGTGGGGCGAGAACCAGGACCGGATGCGCCACGCGTACGGCCTGCACGCCCGCTACCAGCTGGAGGCCATGCCGTCCTGGCTGTGCGGCGGCACCCGCAACCAGAGCCTCGGCCCGACGACCGAGGTCGCGTTCAACGCCCTGAACACCCGGCTCGGCATCGCGATGGCCAACACCCAGCGCTACACCGAGCAGCAGCGCCCGCAGGGCACCGACAACCTGTTCATCGCCTGGGAAACCCTGACCCACGCGCAGAACCCGGCGTGATCAGCGCGACCACGTCGGCGTAGCCCGGCACGCCGTCCGCGACAGCACCACCGTCGCGGACGGCGTTCGCCGTCTCGACGGCGGCGTGCAGCGCGGCCCGGAACAGCAGCGACCCCGTGCTGATCCGCCGAACCCCCAGTTCCGCCAACCGCTGCACGCCGAGCGCGGGGACGTGCAGGACGTTCAGCGGCGCGTCGACCGCGGCCACGACCGCCGCGATGTCGTCCTCCCGCGCCAATCCCGGCACGAACACCCCGTCCGCCCCGGCGTCCAGGTACCGGTTCGCCCGGTCCACAGTGGACTCGTGGTCGACCCCGAGCCAGTGGGTGTCCACGCGCGCGTTCACGAACAGCCCCGGCGCGCCTTCCTTCACCGCGCGCACGGAAGCGGCCTGCTCCACCGGGTCCGCCAGCACCCCGCCGGGCCGCCCGTCCTCGACGTTGACCCCGGCGACCCCCAGGTCGGCCAGTTCCGCCGCCAGTTCCCGGAGATCGGCCCCGAAGCCGGACTCGACGTCCACGGTCACCGGTACTGGCAGTCCGACGATCCTCCGGGCCAGCGCCACCGTCTCGTCCCTCGTGGCCCCCTCGCCGTCCGGCAGGCCGACGGCAGCGGCCACCCCGAGGCTCGTCGTCCCGATCGCCGCGAACCCGGCGGCGCACAGCGCGGCGGCGGACGCGAAGTCCCACGCGTTGGGCAGCACCAGCGGCCGCTCGGCGTGGTGCAGGTCGTGGAACGTCATCGGGTCAGTCCTTCCGCGATGGCGAGCGCGTGCCGCTCACCGGGGCAGGCGTGCGCACCGAGCCCGAAGGGGAACCCGGTCAGGTCGACCTCGACGAGGACGCCGTCCGGGCCGACCCGCCGGGTGACGGGCACGGGCGGGTGGACACCGGCGACCAGCGCCGCCGTGGCCGCGCAGGCCTGCACGAGCAGGCCGATCCGGTTGGCGGTGACCTCGTCGTACCCGCCGCACGCGGCGACCAGCCGGGCCAGGGCCTCGTCGGCCTCGGCGGTGATCGCCGTGTGGGGCTGGTAGGACCGGGCGACCACCTCGACGTCCTCCGCCGCGACCGGCAGCCCCAGCGCTTCCGCCAGCACCGCCACCGGAGCGCTCCGCCTCCGCGCGGCCAGGTCCCGCAGCGCTCCGGGGTCGACGGCCGCCAACTCGGCCTCGACCACCGCCCGCCGCCGCCGGTGCGCCTCGCCCTCGCTGAAGCGCGCGACGGACGCCCGCAGCCACGCCACGCCCGTGACGGCGTCGGGCACCGGTGGGACGGTGTACTCCGGATCGGTCAACATGCCCGGAACGCTAAGCGGTCGACGTTTCGGCGCGCGCCGAACCGTCGACGGCCTACCGTCGAGCCCGTGGAAGGACTGGCGAACCTGGCGGGACTGCTGGCGGACCGCACCAGGGCCGCGTTCTGCGTGGCCCTGCTGGACGGCCGCGCGTGGACGGCGGGCGAGCTGGCGGCGCACGCGGGCGTGGCACCGTCCACGGCGAGCGAGCACCTGAGCCGCCTGGTCGCGGGCGGCCTGCTCGTGGAGCGCAAGCAGGGGCGCCACCGGTACGTGCAGCTCGCGGACCAGCGCGTGGCGCAGCTGCTGGAGGACCTGGTGGCCCACGTGGAACCGGCGAGACCGGCGGGCACCCTGCGTTCCGCCACGGCGTCGGCCGCCCTGGCACGGGGCCGGACCTGCTACGACCACTTCGCCGGACGGCTGGGCGTGGCGATCACCGACGCCATGACCACCAGGGGGTACCTGGTCCAGACCGACGGCTTCGCCGTCACCGACGCCGGCGTGGCCTGGCTGACCGGCCCGCTGGCCGCCGACCCGACGGCGCTGCGGACGACCAAACGCCCCCTGGGCCGTCCCTGCCTGGACTGGACGGAACGCCGAACCCACCTGGCGGGCACGGCGGGAGCCCACCTCTGCGGCCACTTCCAGGCCCAGGGCTGGGTCCGCCGCATCGGCACCGGCCGGGCGGTCCGCGTGACCCCGGCGGGCGCGGAGGCCCTGCGGGAACTCCTGGACCTGGACCCGGTGCGGCTCGGGTGGGGGAAGATCGGCTCGTGACGAGTCGAACGTTCCGCGTGGTGTCCGCGGCGATCATCCTGCTGACGCTCGTCGTGGTGGCCAGCCTGAAGGTCCTGCCGCCGCTGTTCTACCCGTCGTTGACGGACGCGGACCTGCGGGGCGTCACGAGCGCCGAGACCCGCATCCAGCTCCAGCAGGCTCAGGGGCAGTTGCAGAACAACGTCCGCTCGGCCCTGCTCCAGATGTCCGCGGGCCTGCTGGTGGTCATCGGTGCGGCGGCGACGTGGTGGCAGGTCCAGGTCAACCGGGAGGGTCAGCTGACCGACCGCTTCACCCGTGCCGTCGAGCAGATCGGCAGCGACAAGGTCGACGTCCGCATCGGTGGGATCTACGCGCTCAAGCGCATCGCCGAGAACTCCCCCGCCGACCGGGACACCGTCCAGTTCATCCTGGGCGCGTTCATCCGCAACAACTCGCCGCGCGCGGAGGGGCCCGGTGAACTCCCGGAGGAACGGCGGTGGCTGCTCATCGATGCCCCCGACATCCAGACGGCCGTCGAGGTGCTCGCCCGGCGGATCTCGTTCCGCCGCCACCGGGCGGACCGGCCGAGCACCCGGCGGAAGTTCCCGGACGACGCGAAGCTCTACCTGTCGCGGGTCAACCTGCGCGGAGTGCAGGTCTACCGCGGCGGGCTGATCAACACCCAGCTCCGGCACAGCGATCTCGCCCACGCGTGGATGCACGGGACCGTGTTGGACGGCAGCGACCTGAAGTCGGCGGACCTGCGCGGGAGTTTCCTGCGCGAGACCAGTTTCGTGGACGCGAACCTGTCGCTCGCGCTGCTGTCCGGGGCCGACCTGCGGGACGCCGACCTCCGCCGCGCGGACCTGCGGGGCACCGACCTCACCGACGCCGACCTCACCGGAGCCAAGCTCGAAGGTGCCCGGTCCGACGCCACCACGTCGTGGCCCGCCGGCTTCGACGGGCCGGGAGTCCCGGCGGAGTCCTAGAGCAGGCGCCCGCTCCAGTGGGCCAGCCACTCGTCGTTCACGACGTCCACCAGCACGCAGGTGATGTTGTCCGGCCCGCCCGCCTCGTTCGCCAGCGCGATCAGCTTCACCACCACCTCGTCCCGGTCCTCGGTCCCCGCGAGGACCTCCAGGATCGCCTCGGGCGGCACGACGTCGGACAGCCCGTCGGAGCACAGCAGGTAGCGGTCGTTCACCTGCGCCTCGTGCAGGAACACGTCGGGCTCGGGTGAGTTCCCGGCCTGGAGGGCCCGCATCAGCATCGACCGGCGCGGGTGCAGGGCGGCCTGCTCGGCGGGCATCCGGCCCTCGTCCACCAGCGCCTGCACCATCGTGTGGTCCCGCGTCACCTGCTGGATCTCGCCGTCCCGGACGAGGTAGCACCGGGAGTCGCCGATGTGCGCGACGGCGAACTTGGTGCCGTCCACCCAGAGCAGTGCCGTGAGCGTGGTGCCCATCCCGCGCATCCGGAGGTCCTGCTCGGCCATGTCGGTGAGGCGCAGCGCGACCTCGTCCATCATCGCCGTCAGAGCGGTGACGGGGTCGCCGCTGACGTCGTAGTGGGCCAGCACGTCGATGGCCGTGGCGCTCGCGATCTCGCCGAACGCGTGGCCGCCCATGCCGTCGGCGACGGCGAACAGCGGCGGCTCGGCGCAGGCGGAATCCTCGTTCAGCTCGCGGCGGAGCCCTGGATGGGTGCCAACGGCGTGGGCCAGCCGGTTGTGCGTCATGACAACAGTGAAACATTGGTTGATTCAGTTCACAAGCAGAACCACTGTGCATCGGTTGTGAACTAGTGTGTATGGCATGGACCAGGACGCCACCGTGAGCGCGGGCGACATCGCCCGCCTCGTCGACGTGGGGCGTGCCGCCGTGAGCAACTGGCGCCGACGGCACGAGGACTTCCCTCAGCCCGTCGGCGGCACGGCGTCCAGTCCGCTGTTCTCCCTCAACGAGGTCGAGGACTGGTTGCGGCGCAACGGGAAGCGCGTAGACGTGTCGCCCGTGGAGCGGGCCTGGCAGTGGCTGCGCGGCGCGGGCGACGACCTGGGCCTGGGCGAGCGGGTGGCCGAGGCGGGCGCGGACCTGCTGTCCGAGAACGGCGGCAGGCTGGCACCCCTGGCGGCCGAACGCGGTCCGCTGGCGGCGTACGAGTTCCTCTGCGCGCGCTACCTGGAGGCGCACTCCCGCCAGCTCGACGCGACCCCCGCGGACGTGGCGGACCTGCTGGTGCGCCTGACCAGGCCCGACGGCGGAACGCTCTACGACCCGGCGTGCGGCCTGGGCACGATGCTCGTCGACACGCCCGCCGCGCGCGTGCTCGGGCAGGAGATCGACGACACCACCGCGACCATCGCGGCGCACCGGTTGCGACTTCGCTCACAACCCGGCGAGATCCGCGTCGGGGACGCCCTGCGGCAGGACGGTTTCGCGGGCGAACTGGCCGACGCGGTCGTGTGCGACCCGCCGTTCACCGAGCGCTCGTGGGGTTACGACGAGCTGGCGGGCGACGCTCGCTGGGAGTACGGGCTGCCGCCGCGCGGCGAGTCGGAGCTGGCCTGGGTCCAGCACTGCCTGAGCCACGCCAAACCCGGTGGACTGGTGGCGATCCTGATGCCGTCGGCCGCGGCCAGCCGTCGGCCCGGCAGGCGGATCCGGGCGAACCTGCTGCGCGCCGGGGCGCTCAGGGCGATAGTGACGCTGCCGGGCGGGCCGGACCTGTGGTTGCTTCGGCGTCCCGAAGCGGGTGACCGCACGCCGTCGCACGTGCTGCTGACCGAGGTGGACGAACTGTCCACTGTGGACCGCAGGTGGGCGGCGTTCCAGACCGACCCGGCGGGCGGCCACTCGGTGCCGATCGTGGACCTGCTGGACGAGGACGTGGACCTGAGCCCGGCCGTGCAGTCGTTGCGGCGCAGCGGTGGCGAGGACACGCACCTGGCCTTCGTCGAGGCGCTCACGGCGTTGACCAAGACGGTGCTGCCGACGCCGGAGCTGGACAAGGCGTCGCAGCAGGCGCCGCCGATGACGACGATCGGCGAACTGGCCAAGGCCGGCCTGCTGACGATGAGGCACGCCAGCGCGAAGCTCACGACCGGCAACGGCGAGTTCCCGGTGCTCACCGCGGACGACCTGGCCTCGGGCGTGGAACCGTCCGAGCGCACGGCCCCCGACCCGGACCTGGTCGAGGTGGAGCCGGGGGACGTGGTGGCGTCGCCGATGGGCACCGCGCGGGTCGTGGGCTGCCACGCGATCCTGGGGCCCTACCTGGCCGTCTACCGGGTCGACCCGACCAGGCTGGACCCGTACTTCCTGGCGGGCGTGCTGCGCGCGGCGGCGTCGCGGGCGCACCAGGGGTCGAGCCGGGTCGACGCCCGCCGCACGCAGGTGCCGCGGCTGCCGCTGGCCGAACAGCAGGCCTACGGACGCGCGTTCCGGCAGTTGGGCACACTGGAGGACGCGCTGCGCGAGACTGCGGCGTTGGGGGAAAGCGTGATCCGGCTAGGCTTCGGCGGCCTGATGGACGGTCACCTCCGACCGAGGGACTAGGACGGACGGGAGGCCGGATGCTCATCGCCGACAGGTACGAGCTGGACGACCTGCCGCTCGGCCAGGGCGGGATGGGTGCGGTGCACGGCGGTTACGACCGCCACCTGGACCGCCGGGTCGCGGTGAAGTTCCTGCAACTGCCCGGCAGGCGCGACGAGGAGATGGAGCACCGCTTCACCCGCGAGGCCCGCATCCTGGCGAAGCTGGAGCACGCGGGCGCGCCGGTCCTCTACGACTTCGGTGTCTTCGAGTACCGGATGTACCAGGTGATGCAGTTCATCGACGGCGTCACCGTCGCCGACCTCGTCGGCGAGCACGGGCCGTTGCCGGTGCCCTGGGCCGCGTCGATCGCCGCGCAGGCGTGCGCCGTGCTGGCCGCCGCGCACAGCCTGTCGATCTGCCACCGCGACCTGAAGCCGACGAACCTGATGCTGTGCCCGGACGGCAGCGTGAAGGTGCTGGACTTCGGGTTGGCGGTGCTGCGGGAGTCCGACGTCGCCCAGTTCACCCGGTGGGGCCAGATGCTCGGCACCCCGGCGTACATGGCGCCGGAGCAGATCCAGCGCGGCAACGCCGAACCGCGCAGCGACCTGTACGCGCTGGGCTGCGTGCTGCACGAGATGCTGACGGGCAGGCAGCTCTTCACCGGCGACACGGCGTACACGGTGTTCGACAAGCAGGTGAAGCAGCGGCCGTCGTCCGTGCCGAGGATCCCGGTGGCGCTGGACGAACTGCTCCAGGACATGTTGGAGAAGGACCCGGAGCGCAGGCCCGCCGACGCGACGACGTTGTTCGAGCGGCTGCTGCCGTTCGCCGTGGACCTGCCGATGCTGCCCGGTTTCCTGACCCCGTCCACGACCCCCAGCCCGGACCGCATGTACGCCCGCGCCGTCGGTCGCGTGCTGGAGGACTAGTTCGGCAGCACGGTCGAGCCCGCGCGCGCCACGATCTCCTGCAACGCGGCCACGTGCCCCTCGAACGCGGTGCGGCCCGCGTCGGTGAGCCGCGCGGAGGTGCGTGGCCGCTTGCCGACGAAGTGCTTGCGGATCTCCACGTACCCCGCGTCCTCCAGCGTGGTCAACTGCTTGGACAGCGCCGAGTCGGACATCCCGACGGTGTCGCGGACGAACTTGAAGTCCGCCCACTCCGCCGCCGCCAGCAGCGAGACGATGGACAACCGGGTGGGGGCGTGGACCAGCTCGTCGAACTTGGGTTCGGTCATCGGGATCCCTTCGTGGCGCGGTCCAGCATCGTGGTCCGCACGCGGCGCATCAGCAGCGGGCCGCCCACGATCATCAGCACGGCGCACACGAGCGAGCTCCACGTCCCCGCGTGCGGCGTGTCGAGCGCCCCCAGCACGAGGGCGACGGGCAGCGTCACGACCAGCACCCCGAGGACGAAACCCGCGATCTGCAGGGCGCCCGCGTTGCCGAGCAGTTCGCTGCGCGGCTGCGCGTGGCGCATGGTGCGCACCACCACGACGCCCACGGCGGCGCAGAGGCCGAGGACGAACACCGCGGTGCCGATGCCGATCACCAGGCCGATGTCCGTTTCGACGGCGGCCGAGAAGCCGACGACCAGCAGGCCGACCGCCCACCAGAACCAGTTCGGGGTCAACGACCGGTCGAGCACCTGCTCGTGCCGCTGGCGGATCTCCGCGAGCGCCTCGGCGGCTTCACTCGGGGGTGGCTGCTCGTGCATGACGTCTCCTGACCTCGTTGGGAACGAGACCAGGATGCCACTTACTTTCCCGCTTGGAAAGTACTTTCCTCCAATTACGGCCCGCGCTGGCTGTAGAACTCGCTCAGCACGAGCATCGCGGCCCCGGCGGCGACCAGGTCGTCACCCAGCGGGCTGACGCTGATCTCGACCTCCAGCCAGTCCGAGCGCGGCACCTGGTCGCGCACGACCTCGCGGATCGCGTCGGCGTAGAAGTCCGGCGCACCCTGCACCACCCGGCCGCCGAGCACGACGTGGTCGAGGTCCAGCAGCTGCACGAGCCCGGCGACGGCCATGCCGAGCACGGTCACCGCGCCCTTGAGGTCACCCGCGGCCACGGCCAGGTTGTGCACGATCTCCACGCACCCGGACCGGCCGCACGCGCAGCGCGGGCCGCCGAGCTGGATGGTCGTGTGCCCGTACTCCCCCGCGTTCGTGCGCGCGCCCCGGTGCACCTGCCCGTCGAGCAGCAGCCCGACGCCGACGCCCGTGCCGACGATCACCAGCGCGGCGTGCCGCAGCTCGTCGCCACGGCGCCAGGCCTCGGCGATCATCGCGGTGTTGGTGTCCTTGTCGACCACGA
>DATMCA010001667.1:0-7756 GCA_035559015.1 Umezawaea sp.
GACGACCAGTGGCCGTCGTCGAACGCGCGCCGCGCGGCGGCGATGGCGGACGCGGCGTCCGCCGCCGTCCCCTCGGCCACCGTGGCGACCACGCTCCGGTCGAAGGGGTTGATCACCTCGCGCTCGGCGCCGCTACTCGACCCGACCCACCGGCCGTCGATGAACAGCTTCGACACGGGTGTTCGCCTCCTTGCGAGATGGACTGATCGTTTCACCGTTCCCGCAGGTGGCTGATCCTGTCAAGCCGACCTCACGGTGCCGGTGTGGACAGTGTGGCCGCGCCGAGCTGCCTGCGCAGCCGGGTGAAGTGCCGGGCGTTGTTCATCGCCACGACCCCGACGACCACCCCGCCGCGCAGGTACACGGCGGCGAACTTGCGGTCCTCCGGTGTGCCGTCGACGTACCGGACCTCGTCGTACAGGTGGGTTTCGCCGACGAACTGGATGCGCACGCCGTACTGGTCCGACCAGAAGTAGCCGGGGCGGTCGTGGACCTCCGCGGTCGTGCCCGCGAGCAGGTTCCGCACCGCCACCGACGCCTGTTCGGCAGCGCTGGTCCAGTGCTCGTGGCGTTGGCCACTCCACCGCGCCACGTCGCCGACGGCGACCACGGCGGGCACGTTCGTCACGCCGCCCTGGTCGCACAGCACGCCGCTGCCGACCGCCACACCCGAACCGGCGAGCCAGTCGGTCGCCGGATGGGCGCCGATGCCCGCGACGACGAGGTCGGCGGGCAGCACCTCCCCGTCGGTCAGCACGACACCGGCCGTGGACACCTGGTCCACGCCGACGCCGCAGCGGAGCCGCACGCCGTGGTCGAGGTGGAGTTCGCCGCACACCGCGCCGATCTCCGGCCCGAGCACGCGCCCCAGCGGGATCGGCAGCACCTCCACGACGGTCACGTCGAGGCCGAGCTTGCGGGCCGTGGACGCCACTTCCGCGCCGATGAAGCCCGCGCCGATCACCACGAGCCGCCGCGCGCCGCCGGTCAAAGCCGCCCGCAGCTCCACGGCGTCGTCCAGCGTCCGCAGCGCGAGGGTGCCGGGCAACGTCCTGGGTGCGCCGCCGGTCGCGACCACCACGCCGTCGGCGGTGACGGTCGAACCGTCGGACAGGTGGACCTCGCGGGTGGTCGTGTCGAGCCGGTCCGCGCGCACGCCCAGCCGCCACTCGGCGTCGAGCGCGCCGAGCGAGTCCGGATCGGACAGTGCCAGCGATTCGCGGTCGACCGTGCCGAGGAGGAAGTCCTTGGACAGCGGCGGCCGGTCGTACGGTTCGTGCGGCTCGTCGCCGACGACGACCAGCCGCCCGTCGAAACCCTGTGCCCGCAGCGCTTGCGCGGAGCGGAGTCCGGCGAGCGAGGCGCCGATGACCGCGACGGTCCTCACGCCACGTCCTGCTGGAGTTCGGTGTTCACGTAGACGACGTCGTCGACCACGACGACCGGGTAGGTGCGAACGGGTCTCTTGGCGGGCAGCCCGTTCGGCATACCGGTGCGCAGGTCGAACGACGACGCGTGCAGCGGGCACTCCACCCAGCAGCCCTCCAGCCAGCCGTCCGCGAGGGAGGCGTCCTGGTGGGTGCACGTGTCGTCGACGGCGTACAGCTCGCCGTCGGCGTTGAACACCGCGATGGGCACGTGGGCCACGATGCGGACCGCCTCGCCAGGGGGGAGGTCGATGACGGTGCAGACGCGGATCATGGGGGCGCCTCCGTTGCGCGATGCAGAACACGACCTGGATAACGCAACAATGTGAGGCTGGCGGAGGCCGCCGTCAAGAGGTTCGCCTGGTTGGACCAGGGCTCATCCACCCAGTGGTTACTGTTGCGCCATGAGCAACTCGGACGCAGATCGGGGAACCGTGGCTCAGGTCCAGTCCGTGGACCGAGCCATCAGCGTGCTGGAGATGCTGGCGCACGGCGAAGCGGGTATCACCGAAATCGCTGGTGAGCTGGGTGTGCACAAGTCCACGGCGTCCAGACTCGTGAGCGTGCTGGAGGCGCGGGGGCTCGTCGAGCAGCTCGGTGAACGGGGCAAGTACGCCATCGGTTTCGGCATCGTCCGGCTCGCCGGCGCCGCGACCGGGCGCATGGACCTCACCAAGTTGGGGCAACCGACGTGCCAATCGCTTGCGGACGAGTTCGGCGAGACGGTCAACATCGCCGTCGCCGACCAGGGCGTCGCCATCAACATCACCCAGGCCAGGGGATCAGCGGCGATCAGCGCGCAGAACTGGATCGGCCAGCGCACCCCGCTGCACGCCACGTCCAGCGGCAAGGTGCTGCTCGCGTTCATGCCGCCCGAGGAGCGCAAACGCCTGCTCGGCCAACCTCTCGACCGGTACACGCCGCGCACGGTCGTGGAGCCGGACGAGCTGTCCGTGGAGCTGGACCGGGTCGCGGTCGACGGCTTCGCGGCCTGCTACGAGGAGCTGGAGCTCGGCCTGCACGCGGTCGCCGTGCCCATCCGCGGGCAGCGCGGCGAGGTGATCGCCGCCATGAGCGCCTCGGGTCCGTCCTACCGGCTGTCGCGGCAGCGGGTGAAGCAGATCGTCACCCCCATGACCGACTCCGCCACGGAGCTGTCCGCCCAGCTCGGGTACTTCGCCGACTAGTCTCCAACGATCTTGAACCCCGTTTCACGTGGTGAGACGGGGTTCTTGTCGTTTTGTCCCATTACTTGCCGGTAGCGGCCGAACGCCACGTTTCCGGCGTGCAACTACTCGGATGGAGGGATTGACATCGGGGAGTGCTGAGCGCAACTTGTTGCAGAGGGCGGAACACCAAGCGCCTTTCGCAACTCCGGTGGGAGGGTACGGATGGCGGGTCGACCACGGGTGGTCATCGTCGGCGCGGGCATCGTGGGGTGCGCGCTGGCCGACGAGCTGACCGAGCGGGGCTGGACCGACGTCACGGTCCTGGACCAGGGGCCGCTGTTCGCCACGGGCGGGTCCAGCTCGCACGCGCCGGGGCTGGTCTTCCAGACCACGGGCAACAAGACCATGACCGAGTTCGCGAGCTACACCGCGCGCAAGTACGGCGAACTGGGCTGCTTCGACGCCGTCGGCGGCCTGGAGGTCGCGACCACGCCGGAACGGCTGACCGAGCTGAAGCGCCGCCACGGCTGGGCCACCGCGTGGGGCGTGGAGACGTCGCTGATCTCGCCGGAGGAGTGCGTCGCGCTGCACCCGCTGCTCGACGCGGCCAAGGTGCTCGGCGGGTTCCACATCCCCACCGACGGGCTCGCGAAGCCCGTCGCCGCCGCTCAGGCCCAGGCGGAACGGGCCATCGCGCGCGGGGCGACGTTCGTGCCGCACCAGAAGGTCACCGCCGTCGACCGCGCCGCGGGCCGCGTCACGGGCGTGACCACCGAGACGGACACGTTCAAGGCCGACGTCGTCGTGTCGTGCGCCGGGATGTGGGGGCCGCTGCTCGGCGACCTGGTCGACCTGGTCGTCCCGCTCGTGCCGATGGCCCACCAGTACGCGAAGACCACGGCGCTGCCGACCGGCGAGGTCGGCGGCCCGATCCTGCGCCACCAGGACGCCGACCTGTACTTCCGCGGCCATGGCGACCGCCTCGGCATCGGCGCCTACGGGCACAGGCCCATGCCCATCGACCCCCGCGAGATCGGCGACCCGCGGTTCACCAAGTCCATGGCGTCGGAACGGCTGTTCACGCCGGAGGACTTCGAGGACTCGTGGACCGCCGCCGTCGACCTGCTGCCCGTGCTCGCCGAGTCCAAGGTGGACGACGGCATCAACGGCCTGTTCTCGTTCACCACCGACGGGATGCCGTTGCTGGGCGAACACCCCGACCTGGACGGGTTCTGGGTCGCCGAGGCCGTGTGGATCACCCACTCCGCGGGCGTCGCACGAGCCGTGGCGGAGTGGCTGGTCGACGGGCAGCCGAAGCAGGACCTGCACAACGCCGACCTCAACCGGTTCGAGGAAATGCAGCTCGCGCCCGACTACGTGCGCAAGCGCAGCTGCCAGAACTTCGTCGAGGTCTACGACGTCCTGCACCCGTTGCAGCCCCTGGAAGACCCGCGCCCGCTGCGCACGACCCCGTTCTACGAACGGCAGCAGGCGCTCGGCGGCGTGTTCCTCGAAGGCGCGGGCTGGGAACGCGCGCACTGGTACGAGGCCAACGCCGACCTGCCCGAGGTCGCCGACATCCCGGCGCGCAACGAGTGGGCGTCCCGCTTCTGGTCGCCGATCGCCGGCGCCGAAGCGCTGGTCACCCGCAGCCGCGTGGCGATGTTCGACATGACCCCGTTGAAGCGCCTCGAAGTCACCGGACCGGGCGCGCTCGACTTCCTCCAGACCATGACCACCAACAACCTCGCCCGCAAACCCGGAGCGGTCACCTACACGCTGCTGCTCGGCGAGGACGGCGGCGTCCGCAGCGACCTCACCGTCGCGCGGCTGGCGGAGAACCGGTTCCAGGTCGGCGCGAACGGCAACCTCGACCTGGACTGGCTGACCCGGCACCTGCCCGGCGACGGCAGCGTCCAGGTCCGCGACACCACCGCGGGCACGTGCTGCGTCGGCCTGTGGGGCCCGTTGGCGCGCGACCTGGTCGAGCCGATCTCCACAGTGGACACGAGGCTCGGCTACTTCAAGGCGCAGAAGGCGTTCGTCGGCAACGTCCCGGTCACCGCGATGCGGTTGTCCTACGTGGGCGAGCTGGGCTGGGAGCTGTACACGACCGCCGACGTCGGCCGCGAGCTGTGGGACGTGCTGTGGGAGGCCGGGCAGGCGCACGGCGTCATCGCGGCGGGCCGCAGCGCGTTCAACAGCCTCCGGCTGGAGAAGGGCTACCGGGCCTGGGGCACCGACATGACCACCGAGCACGACCCCTACGAGGCCGGGGTCGGGTTCGCGGTGCGGATGGACAAGGGCTACTTCGTCGGCCGCGACGCCCTCGCGGCCCGCACCCAGACCCGCAAGCTCGCCTGCCTGACCATCGCCGACCCGCACGCCGTGGTGCTCGGCAACGAACCCGTGCACGTCAACGGCGCCCCCGCCGGGTACGTGACCAGCGCGGCCTACGGCTACACGACCGGCGTGACCATCGCGTACGCGTGGCTGCCCGCCGAGTCCGCGGCGCCCGGCCAGGCCGTGGAGGTCGAGTACTTCGGCGAGCGCATCGCGGCCGTCGTCGCCGAGGAGCCCCTGTTCGACCCGAAGATGACCCGGTTGAGGAGCTGACGCCGTGCCCGACACCTATGACGTCATCGTGATCGGCCTCGGCGGGATGGGCAGCGCCGCCGCGTACCGCCTCGCCGAACGCGGGCAACGCGTGCTCGGCCTGGAGAAGTTCGCGCCCGTGCACACGCAGGGGTCGAGCCACGGCGGGTCCCGCATCACCCGCCAGGCCTACTTCGAGGACCCCGCGTACGTGCCGCTGCTGCTGCGCGCACACGAGATGTGGGACCAGATCGAGGCCGACTCGGGCCGCGAGATCTTCCACCGGGTCGGCGGGATCATGGTCGGACGGCCGGATTCCCGCACGGTGTCCGGCAGCCTGCGGTCGGCGCGGGAGTGGGACCTGCCGCACGAACTGCTCGACGCCACCGAGATCCGCCGCCGCTTCCCGACCATGCGCCCGACCGACGAGGACGTCGCCCTCTACGAGGCGGGCGCGGGTCTGGTCGTGCCGGAGTCCAGCGTCGGCGCGCACCTCGACCTGGCGACCAGGGCGGGTGCCGACCTGCGCTTCGAGGAGGAGGTCCTCTCCTGGACCGCCGACGGCGGCGTCGAGGTGGTGACCTCGAAGGGCACCTACCGCGCCGAGCAGCTGGTGATCTGCCCCGGCGCGTGGGCTCCCGGCCTGCTGGCCGACCTCGGCGTCCCGTTCGTGATCGAGCGCCAGGTCCAGTACTGGTTCGAGCCGACGGGCGGCGCCGAGCCGTTCCTGGCCGACCGGCACCCCGTCTACATCTGGGAGAACCCGGAGGGCCGCCAGTTCTACGGCTTCCCCGCGCACAACGGCGTCGACGGCGGAGTGAAGGTCGCGTTCTTCCGCGGCGGCGACCCGTGCAGCCCGGACACCATCGACCGCACCGTCCACGACCACGAGGTCGCCGCGATGGCCGAGTTCGTCGGCAGGGCGATGCCCAGCCTGCCCGGCACGTTCCTGCGCGCCGCGACCTGCATGTACACCAACACCGCCGACGAGCACTTCGTCATCGCCCGCCACCCCGACCACCAGCGGGTCGTCGTCGCGTGCGGCTTCTCCGGCCACGGCTTCAAGTTCGTGCCCGTCGTCGGCGAGATCGTCGCCGACCTCGTCGCGAACGGCACGACCGACCACCCCATCGCCCTGTTCGACCCTGCCAGGCTGACCGGTTCGGAAGAGAAGGTGGCCACCGGATGACCGCGACCGAGCAGCCGAGCAGCCTCATCTCCACGCTGGGCGGCCACTACTACACCGACCCCGCGATCTTCGCCGCCGAGCAGGACCGCATCTTCGAGCGGATGTGGTTCTGCGCGGTCCGGGGCTCGGACCTCCCCGACCCCGGCGACTTCCGCACCGTCACCGTCGGCCGCGAGAGCGTCATCGTCTCCCGCGCCAGGGACGGCTCCCTGAAGGCGTTCCTCAACGTCTGCCGGCACCGCGGCGCCAGGCTCTGCACCACCGAGTCCGGCTCGGTGAAACGCGCCTTCCAGTGCCCCTACCACGCCTGGACCTACGGCCTGGACGGCAAGCTCATCGCCGCCCCCAACCTCACGTCCATGCCCGACGTCGACCGCGTCGAGTACGGCCTCACGACCGTGCACCTGCGCGAATGGCTCGGCTACGCCTGGATCACCCTCGCGGAGGACCCGCCGTCCTTCGCCGACACCGTGCAGAGCGCCGTCACCGAGCGCCTGGGCGACCTGAGCGCCATCGACGGCTACGAGATCGACGAACTAGAGGTCGGCCGACGCATCCGATACGAGGTGAAGGCGAATTGGAAGCTCATCATCGAGAACTTCATGGAGTGCTACCACTGCGCCACGATCCATCCAGAACTGACCGAGGTGCTGCCCGAATTCGCGGATGGGTACGCCGCTCAGTACTACGTGGGACATGGCGCCGAGTTCGGGTCGGGGATCAACGGTTTCACCGTGGACGGCAGTGAGGGCTTCGACAAGCTCGCGGGCGTCAGCGACGACCAGGACAGGCGGTACTACGCCGTCACCATCCGCCCCCAGGTCTTCATCAACCTCGTACCCGATCACGTGATCATCCACAGGATGTACCCGATGGCGCCGGATCTCACCATCGTGGAGTGCGATTGGCTTTACGCGAAACAGGTAGTGGCAGAAGGCCGCGACGTTTCCCGCTCGGTCGAGTTGTTCCACCGGGTGAACGAACAGGACTTCGACGCCTGCGAGCGATGCCAGCCCGCCATGTCGTCACGCGCGTATGCCAAGGGCGGTGTACTAGTGCCATCGGAACACCACATCGGGCAGTTTCACGATTGGGTCGAACGGGTACTGGCGTGACTGACCGAGGTTCCCTCGGCTAGGGGATGGACCGTCCCCCTTGTTGAGGTGAACGCTGCTCAAGTGATGGAGCAACGGCGCTCGCAGGTCTCGGACGAGGACCTGGTACTCATTCGACGGATTCAGCACCTCGCAAGGCGTGCTGAACGAACAGCGCACGACCACTCGAACTTCGTCGGCCCCCCGCCCTCCCAGGAACACCTGGACCTGCTGGCGGAGATCCGAGCACTCACCGAAACCCACCTCTCGGTGACCTCGAGG
>DATMCA010001668.1:0-14165 GCA_035559015.1 Umezawaea sp.
CCGTCGTGTGAACACGACGTCACCTCCCACCAATCAGCCCACCGTCACTAGGCCGTTCGGTCTAGTGACGGTGCTTCATGGCAGCGTGCCACTCGGTCCCCGTTGTCGCCACCGGGCACACGTGCACCATCAACCACACGTGTCACGGGGACACTCAGAGTGGTCAGTTCACCTTGCGGCTCAGGCCCTCCCAGTAGGGCTCGCGCAGCCGGAACTTCTGGATCTTGCCGGTGGCCGTGCGCGGGATGGCGTCGCGGAACTCGACGGACGTCGGCGCCTTGTACCCGGCGAGCTTGGCCTTGCAGTGGGCGATGATCTCCGCCTCGGTGACCGCCGCGCCCTCCGCGACGACCACGAGCGCCTTGATCGTCTCGCCCCACTTCTCGTGCGGCACGCCGATGACCGCGACCTCGGCGACCGCCGGGTGGCTGAACACGGCGTCCTCGACCTCGATGGACGACACGTTCTCCCCGCCGGTGATGATCACGTCCTTGCGGCGGTCCGAGATCGTCAGGTAGCCCTCGTCGTCCAGGTAGCCGCCGTCGCCGGTGCGGAACCAGCCGTCGGTGATCGCGTCGGACGTCGCCTCCGGGTTCTCCCAGTAGCCGTCCATCACCACGTTCGACCGGGCCAGCACCTCGCCGTCCTCCGACACCCGCAGCCGCGCCCCGACGACCGGCGACCCGGCGCGCGACAGCTTCTGCGCGCGCTCCTCGGCGGGCAGGTCGACGTCCTGCGGCCGGGTGCGGTTGAACGTCAGCAGCGGGGACGTCTCGGTGAGGCCGTAGATCTGGAGGAACTCCCAGCCCAGTTCCTCCGACACCCGCGCGATGGTCCGGCTGGGCGGAGGCGCTCCGGCGCACACGATGCGCACCTGGTCACGACCCGGGATCTCGCCCTCCCAGGACTGCGCGGCGTCCAGCACGCTGTTCCACACGGCGGGCGCGCCGCACATCAGCGTCACGCCGTGGTCGCGCACGCGGCGCAGGATCTCGGCGCCGTCGACCTTGCGCAGCACCACCTGGGGCACGCCGAGCCCGGCCAGGCCGAACGGCATCCCCCAGCCGTTGCAGTGGAACATCGGCAGCACGTGCATGTACACGTCCCGCTCCCACGCGCGGGTGTGCATGGCGAACGTGACCGCGTCGAGCCAGATGTTGCGGTGCGTCAGCCGGACGCCCTTGGGCCGCGCGGTCGTGCCGGAGGTGTAGTTGATGGTGGCCGTCGCGTCCTCGTCCGGCGCGCTCCACGGCCGCGGCGCGGTGTCGAACCTCATCAGCTCGGTCTCGGTCTGCTCGCCGAGGGTGAACCGGTGCCGCGCGGTGATCCCGTCCAGCGCCTTCAGCTCGGGGTCGACCAGCAGCACCGACGCGCCGCTGTGCTCGACGATGTAGGACACCTCGTCCGCGCTGAGCCGGAAGTTGACCGGCACGCACACCCGGCCGCTCGCGGGCACGGCGTGCAGGAGTTCCAGCAGCCGCGCGGAGTTGTGGCTGACGACGGCGACCCGCTCGCCCTCGCCGACCCCCAGCGCGTCCAACCCGGCCCGCCAGGCGCGCGCCCGTGCGGCCAGGTCGCCGTAGGTCGTCGTCGGCACCGCTCCGGCGGGCTGGTCGGGTTCGTCGATCGTGGCCGTCGTGTCGCGGAAGACCAGCTCGGCGCGGTCCAGGAAGTCCGCGATCGTCAGTGGCACCTTCATTGGGACGCACCTCCGGTGTCGATCAGGAGTTCACCCTAATCACCACGTGCTCGGATCGCCCCACGTCTTGACCGGCCGATTCGGCTCGACCGGCGGCACCGCCACGAGTTCGGGCAGCACGCGGCCGACCGGGTCGCGGACCACGGCGGCGGCCAGGTCGTCGTACGGGGTGGGTTCGGCGTTGCAGATGACGACGGCGGCTCCGGCGCGCGCGGCCAGGCCGACGAGGTCCGCGGCGGGCGCGACCAGCAGCGACGTGCCCGCGACCAGCATCAGGTCGCAGTCGAGGGCGGCGGTGCGGGCGGCGCGCAGCACGTCCGGGTCCAGCGGTTGGCCGAACGACACGGTGGCCGACTTGAGGACTCCGCCGCACACCCGGCAGACGGGTTCGGCCTCCCCGTCGCGGACGCGGTCGAGCGCGGCGGTCATCGGGCCGCGGTCCCCGCACGCGAGGCAGACGGCCTCGCGGATCGTGCCGTGCAGCTCGACCACCGACGTGGACCCCGCGCGCTGGTGCAGGCCGTCGACGTTCTGGGTCAGCAGGGTGCGCAGCCTGCCGGACCGCTCCAGGTCGACCAGCGCCCGGTGCGCCGGGTTCGGTTCCGCCGTCCACACGGGGTGGTGCAGGCGCGCGCGCCACGACGTGCGGCGCACCTCGGCGTCCGAGAGGTAGACCGAGAGGTCCGGTTCGAGGAGCGCCGCGCCCTCCCGGCCGCGGAAGTCCGGGATGCCGGACTCGGTCGACACGCCCGCCCCTGTGAGGACTGTCACGCGCCGCGCGGCGGCCACCGCGGTACCTGCCTCCGCCATGCCCGTCACCGCCCTCTCCTCCTCCGGACAACCCACGACCCCACCGTTCCACATCCCATCTGGTGACCATTTTCCGTGTCCTGGAGAAAATGTGCCGAGAAAATCCTGAGAGCATGTGCCGGTGCGCACGATGTGGCTTGGTTGCGGAGTAGGTGCTCTCGGTTTGATAACGACCGTGGCGGGCTCGTTCCTGCCCTGGTTGCGATCGGGAACCGTCAACAGGGACAGCTACGAGGTGCTCGCACTCCGTGGTTGGGCGGGTCTGGGAAACGGATACGGCGAGGTCATCAGGGTCGCGTGGGTGGCGATGACTCCGGTGGCGGTGTGCTGCGTGCTCTTGTTCACGTTCGGACTTCGCCGATTCGCCGCGTGGATCGGAATTCTTTTTGGCACCATCACGGGAACGGTGGCGGCACTTGCCACCGTCCAAGGGAGCAACGAGGGCGCGATGGTCGGGATCAGCCTGACCGGACCGGCCGTTGCCCTCTGTGGTGCCGTGCTGGCGATCGCGGGGGCGATCACCGTGCTCACCGCGTCGGCCCGCGCAGCGACCAGCAAACCAGGAGGAACACCGTGAGCTACCCAGGTGGCGGCGGCGGCGAATGGCCCCCGCAGAACAACCCGAACCAGCCGCAGCAGGGTGGGTGGCAGCAGAACCCGCAGCAGGGCGGCTACCCGCAGACGGGTCCGCAGGGCTTCCCGCAGCAACCGCAGCAGGGCGGCTACCCGCAGAGCAACCCCCAGGGCTTCCCCCAGCAGCAGCCGGGCTATCCCCAGAGCAACCCCCAGGGTTACCCGCAGCAGCAGCCGGGCTACCCGCAGAGCAACCCCCAGGGTTTCCCCCAGCAGCAGCCGCAGCAGGCGTGGGGCCAGGACCCGTACGGCCAGCAGCAGCAGTTCCCCGGAGGTCAGCCGCCGATCGGGTACGCGGGCGGCCCGCCGAAGAAGAAGCGGACCGGCCTGGCGATCACCGCCGTGGTGGCCGTCGTCGCGCTCGCCGCCGGTGCGGTGGTGACCGTTTACGCGCTGAAGAACTCCAACGACGTGGCAGCGGGCGCGCCGAGCCCGGCCGCCGCGGCGAACAACCTCGTCAGCGCGCTGGGCAGCGGTGACGTCATCGGCATCATGAACGGCCTCGCGCCCGCCGAGGCGAAGCTGAGCAAGGACTACCTGACCGGCACCGTCGACGAGCTCAAGCGTCTTGAGGTGCTGAAGAAGGAAGCCGACCCGAACAAGATCAGCGGTGTCGAGTTCAAGGCCGAGAACGTCAAGTTCGACGAGGGCGCGGCCGAGACGGTCAACGACCACCTGGTGATCAACAAGCTGACCGAGGGCAAGATCACGCTGACCTCGGACGTCAAGAAGATCCCGTTGACCGACAAGCTGGTCGAGGCGATGGGCGCGAACCTCGACACGAAGCCGACCACCGAGACGATCGACATCGCCGAGGAGATCAAGAAGTCGAACAAGGGCGAGCCGGTCCGCATCGCGTCGATCAAGGTCGACGGCGAGTGGTACCCCAGCCTCTTCTACACGATCGCGGACAACGTCCTGCACGAGGAGAAGCTGAAGTGGCCGTCCAAGCCGATCGCCCCCGCGGGCGCCGGGTCGGCCTCCGACGCCGCGAAGCAGATCGTCGAAGCGGGCATGAGCGCCGACCTGACCAAGGTCATCGCGCTGCTGCCGCCGGATGAGCTGGGCGTGATCCAGGACCTCGGTCCGGTGATCATCGACCAGGTCGGCAAGGTCCCGGCGACGGGCGCGAAGCTGACGGCGTTCGAGACGGACTCCAAGGACGTCACCGGCGGCACGCTGCTGACGATCAAGAAGCTCGGCGTCGAGGTCGACGGCGAGAAGGTCGAGATCGTCCGCTCCGGCGACTGCTACTCCGTCTCCGCGCAGGGCCAGGACCAGAAGCTGTGCGCCGACGAGATCACCCAGCTCGTCGAGCAGCAGGGCGGCAAGAGCGTGTCCGGCTCGGTGGCCGACGTGATCGGCCGGATCGGCGCGCGGGTGCTGAAGGACGGCATCGGCGTCGTCTCCACCGAGGTCGACGGCAAGTGGTACGTCAGCCCCGTCCGCACGTACAGCGAGATCGGCCTGACCCTCATGCGGGGTCTGGAGCCGAAGGACATCGACGAGCTGCTGAAGCTCGTGAAGTAGCTCTCCACTAGCGCGAACGCCCCGTCACCGGATCCGGTGGCGGGGCGTTCGCCGTTCATGGATGTAAAAGGTCTAGACCGATCCTTGACCTGCCGCCCCACCGGTGTTTGGATTCGGCAAGAGCCTTTCCCATCCAAATCCGCCGCCCTGTGGATCTGGGAGGACCGACGATGGCGGACATCGGACGACGCGCGGTGCTGGCGGGCCTGGCTGCGATCCCCGTTCTGGGGGCGAGTCCGGCGAGGGCCGCGTCCTGGCAGCTCAGGTGGAGCCCGGCCGCGTCCAGTGCGGGGCTCGGCGCGTTCGAGGGCGTGGAGGACTGGGGTCTCACCACGCACGGCGGTTCGCACATCTACGTGAGCGGCAACGACTACCGGTTCACCATGCACAAGGTGGACCGGGAGGCGAAGGACGACCGGCAGCGCAGCGAGGTCAAGGGCATGCGCTCCGACGGTTCGCCGCTGACCGTGAAGAACGGCCAGACGTGGCGCTGGAACTACCGGATGTTCATCCCGGGGTCGTTGAAGGCCACCACCAGCTTCACGCACATCTTCCAGACGAAGATGCCCGGCACCGGCACCTTGCCGCTCACCGTGATGTCCCTGCGCCACGTCGGGTCGACGCCGAAGATCGAGTTCAAGATCTACGGGCCGGACATCACCGTCGGACAGGTGGACCTGGCGCCGTTGCAGAACAGGTGGATCGACGTGGAGATCGAGCAGAAGATCGGCAACGGCAGCGCGGGCCGCGTGCGCTGGGCGTTGCGCGACGGCGGTTCCACCGTCATCGACGCCACCAGGAACGGCGACACGTACCTGTCCGACGTGGTCCGCCCCAAGTGGGGCATCTACCGCTCCGTCAGCGACACCGCGCACCTCGCCGACACGTACCTGCTGCTGCGCGACATGAAGGCCTACCAGTACGCCTGACCGAGCCTCCCCGCCGGGCGTGCTCGCGCCCTCACGCCCGGCGGGGACCCAGGCGCCACGCCACCAGCGCGGACGCCACGACCAGCAGCACCGCCGCCCCCGCGGCGACCGGCAGCACCCCGAGGTCCTGGTGCGCCAGCCCGCCGAGCACCGCGCCCACCGGCGTGACCTGCCCGGCCTTGAACGTCAGCGCCACGATCGCCACCACGGCCAACAACGACGGCCCGGTGCGGGCGATCACCGGCCGCGAGCACAACATCCCCACACCCACCCCGGTGAACCCGCAGACCAGGTGAGCCGCCACCCCGAGCCCCACGACGGTCGGCGAGTACGGGTGCGGGTTGGTGAACACCGGCCACAGCGCGGCGACCACCGCGAGCACCACCGTGCCCACCGCGGCCAACACCGCCTGCGCCGACGCGACCCTCCCCCACCCGCCCGCCGTCACCGCGGTCACGGTGCGCTGGACGGGATCCTCGGTCGTCGCGATGACCACCCCGAGCCATGCGGAGACCGGGTAGATCAACGCGCACGAGCCCGCGTAGGCGAACAACGCCTCACCCGCGTCACCGCTGAACATCATGCCGAGCACGGCGCAGTGCAGGAGGAGCGGCGGCAGGTACCGCTGCGACCGCAGCAGATCCACCGCGAGGTACCTCACCAGCGCGATCACGCCGCCTCCCCAGATCGATGCGAGCACAGCACACGGTACGCGTGCCCGTGGTTCCGCCCGATCGGCGGACGCGCGGCCGACGTCACCCGGTGTGCACTACGCCGATGACCGATGGCGTCACCCGCCTCCGCCGTGCGCACCGCTACGCCGAGGCCGCCGACCTGATCCGCGAAACGCTCGACGGGGCCGAGGCCGAGGTCGAGTTCGCCCGGATCGCGATGCAGCGCGAGCAGTACGCCGTGGCAGACGACCACCTGGCTCGTACCGTGGCGCTGGACCCCGGCAACGAGCCAGCCCGCGCGTGGCAGGTCGCACTGCTCAGCAGGCGCTGCCGGTACGCGGAGGCTCAGGCGCTTGCCGACGCCGTCCTGGCCGACTACCCGGACGCCCACCTCGTCCGCATCGCGCGGGGGCGAGCGACCGTCGCGGAAACCGGTGAGCATGCCGCCCTCCTCGCCGAGGTCGATGCCGTCCTGGACCGCGACCCGGACAACCTGGTGGCGCTGAAGTGGCGTGGATTCACGCTCAGGTCCCTCGGCAGGCACGCCGAGGCGGATCAGGAAACGCAAGAAGCACTGCGACGTTTTCCGGAGGCACCCGAACTGGCCGTTGCCCGAGGCTCGGTGCTCGCCACCGCGGGACGCTCAGCGGAAGCGATCCGGCACTTCGACCTGGCGTTGGAGAAGCACCCCGACTACGTCGACGCCCACTTCAGGAAGACCGATCACCTCCTCGGTGCGGGACATCTCGACCAGGCGTTGACCTACGTCCAACAGGTGGTCGGACACCACACCGGCGCGAGCGACCTGTTCCTGGTTTGGGGCCGGGCACTGCACCAGGAGCAGAACTACGCCGAAGCTCTCGTGAAGTTCGACCGTGCTGTGGAACTCGATCCGGACGTGGAGGTCGCCCATGCGTGGCGCGGGTTCATCCTGACGAAACTGGGCAGGTTCGACGAAGCGATCACAGCGATCCGCGAAGGGCTCGACCGCGTGCCCCACGGCATCCAACTGCTCATCCAGCAGGCGGAGGCCGTGGCACAGCAGGGGGAAGTCGATGTCGCGATCTCCACCCTGGAGAGGGCGGCGGCTTTGGTCCCCGGTCATCCGAACGTCGTCGAGACCCTCGTCCGACACCTCCGATCCCGCCACCGCTTCGCCGAAGCCGAGGCGGTGGCATTGGCCGGGATCGAGGCTCGACCGCACAACGCCACCTTGGTGAACGCGCTCGGCTGGGTCCACGCGGTCCAGGACCGGGATGAGGATGCTCTCGCCTGGTTCACCCGCGCGGCGGACCTGAAACCCGAGTCCACGCGGTTCATCGTGAACAGGAGCTTGGCGCTCCGCTGGTTGCACCGCCGCACCGAGGCCGACCAACTCCTGTCCGAGGCCTGTGATCGACTGCCCCCCAGCGCCTTGCTCCTCGAACACAGGGCCTTGACCTGCGAGGACGTTGGAGCTCAACACGATGCGCTGGCCCTCTACTCACGGATCAACGAAGAATGGCCCGCGTACGTCAGGGCGTGGTTCGGCCGGATCCGCATTCTCCGCACGCAGGGGCGCCACGCTGAAGCCGAGAACGTGGCCAGGACGGCGATCGAGGCCAACCCTCACTCCGCGGACCTCAGGGTCGCCCTGGCCGAGGTTCAAGAAGCACGGGGCGACGAGGCAGGCGCAATCCGTGAACTCCGCCAAGCTTGTACCGACCTGCCGCACAGCGAGGTGTTGAGTTCACGATTAGCCGGTCTGCTTCGGCGGGAAGGCGACTTCGCTGCGGCATGGGACGTGCTCAGCGCTCTCCCGGAGAACGCCACGACAACGCTGACTCGAATCTCCCACCTCCGCGAAACCCGGCAGCACCATCAGGCCATAGAGCTCTGCATCGCCGCGCTCGCCGATGACCCGCAGGAGGTGGACATCCGGCTCGAACTCGGTAGGGCGCGCTGGGACCTGGATGACAACGAAGCCGCCGTCGCGGAGTTCGACGCCGTGCTCGCCGTGAATCCGACCAGACGTCCCGCGCTGCGCGGAAAGGTCGACTGCCTGAGGGGCCTCAGGCGCTACGCCGAAGCCGAACGCATCCTGGTCGACCTGATCGTCAAGAGGCCGAACTACACCATGTTCCGCGATGAACTCGCTTGGACGCTCAGGGTGATGGGAAGGCAGGACGAGGGCATAGCGGAGTACGAGCGGGCGTTGGAGGTCGATCCTCGTGACGACGTGGTCCTTTGGGGTTACGCCAGAGCACTACGCCTGGCCGGACGGTGGGACGACGCCGAGCGGGCCCTGCTCCTCGCCATCGAACGACACCCGCACGACCCCGATTTCCTGGTGGAGATGGGCACCCTCCACGACGAGCGCAACGAGAACGAGGAAGCGCTGACCTGGTTCGACCGGGCCCTGGTGAAGTCGGCGGAGCTCAGTTCGGCGTTGATGGCGAAGTCGGCCACGCTGCGCTCGCTCGGGCGGTTCGACCAGGCCGAGCGCATGCTCCTGCCGGCGGTGGAACGCCCGAACGCGGATTTCGGGGTTGTTGTCGAGTGGGGTTGGCTGTTGCGCGACCGCGGCCAGCTCACCCGCGCCCGGCAGGCGTTCGAACGGGCTCTCGGGTTGGCCGTGGGACGGCTCAGCCGGGCGAACGTGCTGCATTGCCTGGGGTGGGTGGCGTTCACCGGCGACGACTCCGACGAGGCCGTCGTGAAGTTCCGCGAGGCGCTGGCCGAGAACCCGCACTCGACCGACGCGAAGATCGGGCTCGCCTGGACGTTGGTGCACGAACGCCACGCGAACGGGGAGGCCGAGGCCGAGCGGTTGTGCGTGGACGTGCTGGAGACGAGTCCTCGCACGCACATGGCGCACACGTGCCTCGGTGTTCTCTACGCCCACCAGGGGAACCTGCCGCAGGCCGAGCACCACCTCCGGCGGTCGATCGAGATCGACCCGTACGGCGGCAGCTACGTCGACCTCGGCGCGCTGTTCGTGCAGATGGACCGGTTCGACGAGGCCGAGGAGCTGCTGCGCAAGGCGTTGGAGCGCGACTGGTACGACAGCCAGGCGCACATCGAGCTCGGTGGCCTGCACCTGCAACGGGACTTCGACGGCGGCGGTGACGGGGCGGACGCGCGGCAGGCCGCTCAGCACTTCCGGCAGGCACTGGTGATCGATCCCGCCCGCGGGTCGGCGGCGATCGGGCTGTCGCTGGCGCTGATCAAATCACCCGGTGATCTGCTGGCGGCCGAACGGGTGCTGCGCGACGCCCTGCGCCGCAAGGACTGCGACCAGCCGCGGTGGCAGCTGCTGGTGGCACTGGCACGGCTGCTCATCGAGCGCGGTGACGCCACGCAACGTCGTGACCTGCACCTGGAGGCGTTGAGCACGGCGCAGGAGGCGATCGAGATCGCGGCCGAGCAGGCGGACCCGCACTACGTGGCCGGGATCGCGGCGTACAAGGCGGGTGAGAGCGGGCCGGAGGCGCGGGCACGGCCGTTCTACCGGCGGCGGGCGTTGAGGCACTTCCGGCGGTGTCTGCGCCACGACCCGACGCACACCGAGGCGCGGCGGGTGATGGCGTTGGCGGAACAGGGGTTGGCGGTGGCGCGGGGCAGCCTGGCGGGCAGCGTCGCGCTGATGGTCGTCGCGAGTTCCCTGCTCGTCGCCCTGTGGTTGGGGTTCTTCCTCACCGACAAGGTGACGACCGTGGTGATCGGCACGCTCACCCCGATCCTGGTCGGCCTGGTGGCGCTGGGTTTCGTCCTGCCGTTCCTGGTGCGGTTGAAGCTGCCCGGCGGGGTCGAGGCCGATCTCTCGGCCAGCCTCAACCAGGTCACGTCCGGTCCGACCGGCGAGGTCAGCATCGGCCCCGGTCGGTTGGTGGGTACGAGTTCGGACGGGTCGTCGGCGCGTTCCCCGTTGAGCGCCGGGCCGCGCGGGGAGTTGCCGAGGTTGGGTTGACCGTCGGCAGGCGGCGTCGGCGGCCGACGTGGTGCTCGCGGGGACCACCACGTCGGCTCGCGGTGATCAGGGGCAGGGCGGGAACATCCGGCGGGTGCCGGTCGGGTAGGCGGCCGGGTCGGTGAAGCGGCAGCCGTAGGTCGCGGCCGAGGTGGCGTCGACGTCGTCGCCCGCGGGGCGCTTGCCGTGGTCGGCCCAGGCCACCAGGTCGTTCCAGGCGGCCCCGACCTCGCTCGGCGCGAACTCGCAGTGCTCGACGGACCGGATCGCTCGCTGCACGACGAGTTTCGACCTGCCGCTGCGCGCGGCGTCCCGGTGGTAGTCCTGTTCCATGCCGAACGGCACGAACATGTCGCCCAAGCCGTGCAGCGACAGGACCGGGGCGGTGGGGCGACCGAAGATGCGCGGGATCTCGGTCAACGACGGGGTGAGGCGGGAGTACCAGTCCTCGGGTGCGACGCGTTGGACGATCCGGTCGAGGTCGCCGTTGCGGTAGCGGGTGTCGAGGTTGGTGGCGAGCCTGCCGGGGTCCTGGGCGAGGCGGTCCCCGCCCGCGGACGCGCCCAGGCCGAACAGGAAGTTCTTCCAGTAGGCGAAAGCGGCGGCGTCACCCGGTCGTCGGCCGCCGGACTGGTCGATGGCCACGGAGCGGAAGCGCTTGCCCTGGTCGTTGGTGGTGTCCGGGCCGCCGGGCGTCAGGTCGGTCAGGCCCAGGGCCGCCTGGATGCGCGGGACGACAACGGTCGCGTAGTCCGGCGGGGTGGGGTAGGCGCGGATCCCGCTGAGCGCCTGGGCGGAGAGCTGGAACGAGAGGAAGAAGTCGAAGAGCTCCTGGTCGCCGAGCACGCCGCACATCGGCAGGGCGCCCGCGTAGAAGCCGGGGTACTGCTCGACCGAACGGCCGATGACGTGACCGCCCATGGAGACGCCCGCGAGGAACACCTTCGACGGCTTGCCGACCAGCGAGCCGAACTTCACGGCCAGGTCGTGGGTTCCGGTGACGCCCGCGCGGACGTCGTAGTCGTTGGCGTAGTACGACGACGCGGCCCAGGCGTAGCCCTGGTTCAGGAGTTGCGTGCGCAGCCCGTACGCGGGCGGGTCGACGGTGAGGACGGTGGTCGCGCCGCGGTAGCCGTGGGCCCACAGGGCCAGGCGGCCGTTCCACTTCGGCGGCACCTCGATGGTGTAAGCCGCGTGCTTGTGCACGCCCTGCAACACGCGGGAAGGCTTGCCGCCCACCAGTTCCGGTGCCAGCGGCGGGTTGTCGATCGTGTAGCCCGGCAGCGGGCCCTCGTCGGGAGTCGCGTGGGCGGGGGTGCCGCCGGCGACCAGCAGGAGTCCTAGCAGCGCCACGATGAGCCGCGTCCTTCTCATGCCCCGATCACACCGCGATCGGCGGCCGAACGCCACCCGCTGTTGGTACCAAGGGGGAAGTGGTACTGGTGGGCGGTGGACACCGACGAGATGACGGCCGCCAACCGCGCCAACTGGGACGCGCGCACCCCGGTGCACGTGGCCAGCGAGTTCTACGGCGTGGACCGCAAGGACCCGCTCGACTGGTTCGCCCCGTTCGAGTGGGACGACCTCGGTGACCTGGCGGGCCTCGACGTCGCCCACCTCCAGTGCCACCTCGGTGTCGAGACGATGGGGTTGGCGCTCAAGGGGGCTCGCACGACGGGCCTGGACTTCTCGCCGAAGGCCGTGGCCGAGGCGACCCGGATCGCCGGGGACCACGGACTGGAGATCGACTACGTGTGCGCGGACGTGCACGACGCCGTCGACGTGCTGGGCGCGGAGCGGTTCGACGTCGTCTACACCGGCAAGGGCGCGCTCTGCTACCTGCCGGACCTCGACCGCTGGGCCGCCGTGGTCGCGGGCCTGCTGAGGCCGGGCGGTTTCCTGTACCTCGCGGAGTTCCACCCGCTGCTCACGGCGTTCGGCCCCGCCCCGGACGGCACGGCGGAACTGACGCTGCGCCACGACTACCTCGAAGGCCGGGGCGCGCTGGAGAAGGACAGCGCGCACACCTACACCGACGGGCCCGCGCTCGCCGGGCACACGACGGCCTACGAGTGGGCGCACGGGCTGGGCGAGGTGGTCACCGCACTGGTGCGGGCGGGGTTCTCCGTCGACCGGCTGACCGAGACCGAGCTGGTGCCGTGGCCGCGCTGGCCGCAGATGGTGCTCACCGAGTGCGGCTGGTGGGCGCTGCCGGAGCACGCGCCGCGGATCCCGCTGCTCTACGGGCTGAAGGCGACCGTCACGTCCGCACGCTGACCACGGAGCACCCCATGCGCAGGGCGTCGGCCAGCACGCGGTCGCTCACGGTCGACTCGACCAGCAGGGTGAGGCGGCCGTCGGAGGCGGACAGGACGCGGACGCCGTCCCAGTCGCCGATGACGGTCGTCGTGAGATCGCTCACCTGGACGAGTTCGATGGCCACGCCGGTGGTGGCCGCGGGGCCCTGCATCACGACCTCGCGGGCGTTCGGCAGGGCTCGGGCGGTGCCGCGGTGGTCGGTGATCAGCACGGTGGCGCCGGAGGCCGAGATCAGCTCGCCCAGCACAGCGCTCGCGTCGGTGTCCAAGCCGGTCCACGGCTCGTCGAGGACGAGCAGGTCCTCCGCCAGGAACGCCTGCGCGATGGCGACCTTCTGCGTGTTGCCCTTGGAGAGGGTGGCGATGGGGGCGTCCGGGTCGCCGTGGAAGCCGAGTTCGCCGAGCACCTCCGCGCCGGTCGCCCCGCGCCGTGCCGCGGCCATGTGCCGCAGGTACGAGTCGGCGGACAACCGAAGCCCCGGCGGGAAGCGTTCGGGCAGGTAGCCGACGGACTTCGGGCGGCCCCGGACCCGCCCGCTGCTCGGCGCCGTGACACCTGCGATGATCCTGAGCAGGGTGGACTTGCCCGAGCCGTTGCCGCCGGTGAACACGGTCAGCTCACCCGGCTCGAAGCTCAGGTCCACGTCCTGGAGCACCCACGGGCCCCGGCCGTAGCGCTTGCCGATCCGTTCGAGTTGGATCACCCGGCCATCCTGCCCCTAGTTAGGTGAGCCTGGCTTGAAGCCCTATAAAGGACACGCGTACTGTTAAAACCAGAGGGCAACGTCTGCGCCACCAGCGCGAGTGCGCAAGACTCGCCTTGTTCCCAACCACCAGTACTTGCGCTGTATGGAGTTGACGTGACTGCACCTTCGAGCAAGGACAGCTTCGGCGCCCGCGGATCCCTCACCGTCGGGGACGCCTCGTACGAGGTGTTCCGGCTCAACGCCGTCGAAGGCGCCGAGCGCCTCCCCTACAGCCTGAAGATCCTGCTGGAGAACCTGCTCCGGACCGAGGACGGCGCGAACATCACCGCCGACCACGTCCGCGCGCTCGCCGCCTGGGACCCGACGGCCGAGCCGTCGACCGAGATCCAGTTCACCCCGGCCCGCGTGGTCATGCAGGACTTCACCGGCGTCCCCTGCATCGTGGACCTCGCCACCATGCGTGAAGCGGTCACCGCACTCGGCGGCGACCCGAACAAGGTGAACCCCCTCGCACCCGCCGAAATGGTCATCGACCACTCGGTCATCATCGACGTCGCCGGCCGCGCCGAGGCGTTCGAGCGCAACGTCGCCCTGGAGTACGAGCGCAACCGCGAGCGCTACCAGTTCCTGCGCTGGGGCCAGACCGCGTTCGACGACTTCAAGGTCGTGCCCCCGGGCACCGGCATCGTGCACCAGGTCAACATCGAGCACCTCGCGAAGGTGATCTACGACCGCGCGGTGCGGGACGACGCCGGCACCGTGGTGGCCTACCCGGACACCTGCGTCGGCACCGACAGCCACACCACGATGGTCAACGGCCTCGGCGTCGTCGGCTGGGGGGTCGGCGGCATCGAGGCCGAGGCGGCGATGCTGGGCCAGCCGCTCTACCTCACGCATCCCCGGGTGCTGGGCGTCC
>DATMCA010001669.1:0-4498 GCA_035559015.1 Umezawaea sp.
CGTGGAGTTCGTCCCGATGATCTGGGGCGAGAAGTCCATGGACCAGGCCAACCTGGACCGGGCCAAGGCGAACGGGAAGGTGCTGCTCGGGTTCAACGAGCCGGACTTCGCCGAGCAGGCCAACATGACGCCGGAGCGGGCTCTCGACCTGTGGCCCAAGCTCCAGGCCACCGGGCTGAGGCTGGGATCGCCCAGCGTCGCGCACAGCGGTGACAAGGAAGGCGCCTGGCTCGACCGGTTCATGACCGGCGCGGCCCAGCGCGGACTGCGCGTCGACTTCATCCCGATCCACTGGTACGGCCAGGACTTCAGCGCCGCGGCCGTCGGTCACCTCAAGAGCTACGTCGAGGCGGTCCACGCCCGGTACGGCAAACCGGTGTGGCTGACCGAGTACGCGCTCATCGACTTCTCGGGCGGCACGCCGCGCTACCCGAGCCAGCAGGAACAAGCGGCGTTCGCCCGTGGTTCCAGCGCGATGCTGGAAAGCCTGCCGTACGTGGAGCGGTACGCCTGGTTCGCGCTCCCCGCGGAGAAGCCCGGCACCGGTCTCTACGCGCCCGGCGGCACCCCCAACCAGGCGGGCGAGGCGTACCGCGACGCGGGCTGAGCCCTGCCGCTTTCCCTCTTCTTCCGAAGAACGTCATTCCCCCGTGCCTGTCGAAAGGACAGCCATGACCCACGTCATGCCCCCGTCGAACTTCAAGCGCTGGCGGGGCCGCATCGCCGTGCTCTCCGCCGTGGTCGTCGCGGGCTCCGCCGTGACGGTGAACGCGATCTTCGCCGCGACCGCGCCGCCGCCCGCGGACCTGCTGTCCAAGGGCAAGGCCGTGACCGCGTCCTCCGTCGAGGCCGGCGCCTTCTCCGCGAACCGCGCCGTCGACGGGGACACCGGCAGCCGGTGGTCCAGCGCTTTCCAGGACCCGCAGTGGATCCAGGTCGACCTCGGTTCCGACGCGGCGATCTCCAAGGTCGTGCTGAACTGGGAACGCGCGTTCGCCGAGGACTTCACGGTCCAGACCTCCGCCGACGGCGCCCAGTGGGCCACCATCGCGAACGTCGAGGACAGCGGGGGCGGTGTCGAGACGCTGGACGTCTCCGCGTCCGGTCGTTACGTGAAGCTGAACGCCACCAAGCGTTCCAGCCAGTACGGCGTGTCGCTGTGGGAGTTCGAGGTGTACGGCAAGGCGGGCGCCGTGAGCAGCCCGACCACGTCGACCGGGTCGTCGTCCTCCGCTCCGCAGACGACGACGGTCGTGCCAACGACCACCGCACCTGGAACCACGACGGGCAACCCGACGACGACCCACACGCAGAAGCCGATCCCGCCGAACGCCGTGCGCGTGGCGGAGTTCGTCGCGGAGTGCGGGTTCAGCCACCGGCTGCCCGACGACCCGATCGTCTTCCCGAAGCTCGCGGGCGCCTCGCACCTGCACACGTTCTTCGGCAACACGTCGACCGACGCGCACTCCGACACGGACACGCTGATGGCGGCCGACACCAAGTGCGACCCGGTCGAGGACAAGACCGCGTACTGGACGCCCACCGTCCTGGTCGACGGCCAGCCGGTCGACCCGCCCACGTCGACGTTCTACTACCTCGGTGAAGGCGTGCAGGACTCGGTCACCAAGCAGATCCAGCCGATCCCGGTCGGCCTGCGGATGATCGCGGGCAACGCCAAGGCCACCAGTGGTGAGGGCGCCAGGACGAGGTGGGACTGCAACGGTGCGAGCGTGACGCCGTCCAACGACTTCGTGTCGTGTCCGGCTGGTTCGAGGCTCCAGTCCTATCTGGACTTCCCGCAGTGCTGGGACGGGAAGAACCTGGACTCGCCGGATCACAAGTCGCACGTGTCGTACCCGGTGCACCCCGGTGTGTGCCCGGCTTCGCATCCGGTGCCGATTCCGAAGATCCGGCAGGTGGTGAACTTCCCGATTTCCGGGGTGGATGCCTCGCGGATCAAGTTGTCTTCGGGGGCTGGGTATACGTATCACATGGATTTCATGAATGGGTGGCCTGCTGGGGAGATGGAGCGGCGAGTGCGGGATTGCATCAATCGGATTGTGAAGTGTGGGCATGATGGGAATCCGTGATGGTGCTGCTTGAGTCGGGAGGCTTGGGTAGGGGCTTGGTCGGGCGCGTGCCGTTGTGGGTGTGGCCGATTTGACTTGGGGCCCCTAGATTTGCCCCTTGATCGGGCCAAAAGGCAGTGCCCGAAAGCCCTGCCCGATCTGCAATTTTAAGGGGCAAATCCCCCAAGTAAAATCGGCCACGGTTTTAGGGCCTCGTGTCACCCAGGTGGTGGGTTGGTCAGGTCGTAGGGCCCGGTTTGGCTGCCGGTTGTTGGTGGTGGATTGGTCAGGCTTCAGGGTTGTGTGGTTGGCGGGTGTAGCGATGTTTTACGCCTGTGGGGAAGTTGGTGGGGTCGCCTGCTGGTTTGAGGATGACCTGTGGTGTTTGTCGTTCGGTGGGGACGTAGTGGGCGAATTCGCTGTTGAGGCGTAGTAGTTGAGAGCGTACCGAGGCTGCGATTTGGTCGGGGTCGCCGGTTTTGCCTGGGGCTAGTTCTACGGTGATGCGCAGGTGCGTGTTCTGGTCTGCGTCTGTGGTGGTTTCCAGGACGAATTTGCCGGTTGTCCAGTCGCTGATTCCTGGTTGTTCCAGGCCTACCGTCACGTTTTCCGGGTAGATGTTGGCGCCGAAGTAGGAGACGGTGAAGAGGGAACGGCCGAAGACGTAGACGAATGGCAGGTCGTTGTTGGTGGTTGGGGTGAAGCCGTTGGTGGTGCAGAAGTCGAGCATTTCGGTGTTCGTCAGTGTGCCGCCGTTGTCGGCGATGTGGTAGCGGATGAGGGGGATGCCGTTGTCGCCGGTGAAGAGCAGGGTGCCGTTGTGGGTTTCGAAGTAGCGGCTGGTGGGGTCGTACTGGACCAGCGTCGGCAGTCTTGAGTCGCCGAAGAGTTCTCTTGCCAGGTCTGGGTTCGCGGCCAGGAAGCGGCGGATCTGTACTGACAGCGGGGTTTCGTTGCCGAGTACGCCCGCGTCCGCTGTGCCGTAGAGGGAGGCGGAGTCGGTTGTGGGGGTGGTGATCCCGGCTCGTCGTGCGACCAGGTCGCGCCATTCCTCGCTGAACACCTCGCCCGCCAGGACCAGTTTCACGTTGTGGCGGGACCAGTCGAAGCCCGCTGCCAGACCGGTGTCGATGACGTCCTTCACGAATGGCGGGTAGCCGAGCAGGACTACCTGGTCGAAGTGGTCTGCCAGTTCTGGTAGCACGCGCAGGATTTCGGCCTTGTTGTTGCCGGGTGCCACGGCGGTGATCGGGTAGCCCTTCGCGGCCAGGTGGCGGGTGCAGGCGAGGGTGAAGAGGCCGCCCACCCAGGTGCCGAGAGGGAAGCAGATGACCGCGAGGGTGCTGCGTTCGTGGGCCTTGAAGCCGTCGCGGAAGACCTGTTCGAACCTGCGGGCGATGGCCAGTTCGTCGACCAGCGAGCGCGGCCACACCGTTGGGTGACCGCTGGAGCCGGAGGAGACGGCGATCATGTCGCAGCCGTCGAGCTTGCCGTCGCGGCAGAGTTCGGGCAGCGGGTAGCGCCGGTGGTAGGTCTCCTTGTCGATCATCGGTAGGGCGCGGAAGTCGTCCATCGTGACGACCGTCGCGGGGTCGATGTCGTGTTCTGCCAGGAACTTCCGGTAGGCGGGCACGGTTGTCGCCACCTGGTGGAAGAGGTCCAGCACCGTCTTGTCCGCGCGGGTGCCCGCGAAGAACGACTCGAACCCCTTGACCACCCGTGTCCCGCGATCGACGTCCACCCGACCCACCCTAGGGTGAGGACGATGTGGCGGCGGATCCCGATCGGTGACCAGGTGCTCGGCAAGCCCCGGAAGGTTCGGGGGATCGGTAGCAGTCCGCGTTCGCGGGTGTGGTCGGCGGAGATCGGCGGTACGCCCGTCGTGGTCAAGCAGGCCGTGGGCGGTTCGGACGCGGGAGTGCGGTACGAGCGGGAGTTGACCGCGTTGCGGTTGGCCGAGCGGGCTGAGCCGCAGCTCGCGCCCAGGGTGCTGGCGGTCGAACCGGAGCAGCGGATCATGGTGCTGGAACGACTGCCGGTGCGCCGGTGGACGATGCCGAACTGGGTCGTCTACGCCGAGGGGCTGGCGGGGCTGCACCAGGTCACCACGGCGGCCGACGTCGATGTGCTGCCCCCGGCGGAAGTGCCGACTCCAAGTGATCTGGACGCGTTCCGGAGGTTCAGCGCCGAGTTCGGCCTGACCACGCCGGACGACGAGCTGGAGTCGTTGCCCGAGCGCCTGTCCGGCGGGTATGACCTGGTGCACGGCGACCCGTGCGTCGGCAACGCGCTGCCCGTCGACGGGCGGGCGTGGTTCCTCGACTTCGAGCACGCCGCGCTGGGCAACGGGCTGACCGAGTTGGCGTACCTGCGGATCGGGTTCCCGACGTGCTGGAACCTCAACGTCGTGTCCCCCGGCCAGGTGGCCG
>DATMCA010001670.1:0-2173 GCA_035559015.1 Umezawaea sp.
CCATCTTCGCAGTCCGCAGGCGGCAGCCGGAGAAACTCATCCCCACCCGGCTACGCTGGCGCACGGTTCCCTTCCTCCTCCGGTTCGTTCTCGGTTTCGCGGTGGCACAGGCATTCATGCCCACTCTGAACTTCGTCACCACCTTCGATGTCCACCCGTTCGAGCCGGCTGCCGTCAGTGTTGGTTTTACGATGGGCGCGGTGCTGGCCGCCAACACATTGCTCGTACCGGACACCCATCGAACCAGCACTGTCGACCCGATCTCCTTGTTGCGCAACGAACGTTTCACCGCGCTGACGTTTGCAGTGGTTCGTGGTCTCACTGACAGCGTCACATCGTGGGTGCTGCTCGGGCCACTCGTCTTCTTCCTGGCTTGGAGCCAGGATCGAGATGGCGTCGGGTTCCTCACGTGGTTCGGCGCGATTGGTGTGACCGTTGTCGCGGTCTTCCTCCATGGTTTGACCAAGTCGGCCTGGGGCCGGTTCGAGATGGCGCGAACGTCTCTCGCTATTCGCGGCCGGCTGCCTTGGTCGCTTGTCCGGTTCCTGCGTGAAGCCAACGAGTTGGGTGCGTTGCGCCAGACCGGCGTGGTCTACCAGTTCCGGCACGCACGGCTCCAGGACCGGCTCAGCACCGTCGGCTGGCGCTCGGCCGTCCCACGCCGAACCCTCGAAATCCCGCCCGCCCTGTGGGCCCCGCCTGTGATCGCGGAAGCCAGCGCAACGGTGGGGCGGGTCGTCGCTGGTATCTACGTCGTGGTCGGGACGGCCTGGATACTGGGCAATATCACGCTGCTACCGGACAGCCTTTCCGCTTACACTTACGCGTCGCCGGCCTGTGCACTCCTCGACCCGGTCGCGATCACCCCGCTCGTGCCGGACCCGCTCGCCGAGCCGATCAACGGCGAGCGCGACAAGTGCAGTTGGGAACAAGCTCATCCTGTGCAAGGGCGGCCGCGGACCTTGGTGCTTCTGGCCGTCGTAGTCAATCCGCCAGGGCAGGTCGCACCGATTCGCGAGGCCAACGCAGCGTTCGACCACACCAACAACAATGAACAACGCGTGGCTGGCTTCGGCGACGAGGCCATAAAGTGGGTCGACGGACCAGGCGGTTCGCATGCCAAGGCGGGGTACGGCATCCGGCTGCGCAACGTGGTACTTCTCGTTCAGTACACCGAGGAGAACGCCAACGAGGCCAGGGTGTCCACAGTGGCCGAATCGCTCGCTCGATTAGTTATCGACCGGTTTCTCGCCGCACAGCTGGCGAAATGACTGGGGTGCGACTCAGTTGGGGTGACGCTGCGTTAGCCGAGGCGGCGCAGCGGTTCTATATCAAGGCCTGTGCAGAGCGATGCGATTGCTGTCCGATGCGTTGGTGTGGGAGCAGATTGGGAGCAGGGAGACACGCCGAACACTCGGCCGCGCCGCCGTCCGCCGGAGACCGCGGTCGCATCCCCGACCGGGAAAGTGGCGGCCAGGGGGACGGCCGCCACCGCTTACTGTGCGCATCCGCGACAGCCCGTTACCTCTACTTGCTCCGATCCCGACCGACGGCACCGCCTCAGGGCTGGCCAGCTTGGCAGAACACCATCCGGCATGCTGTCGGGATAGCGCCACGCAGACGCAGCGAACTACGCCGGCGAACCGGAGGGCTGACCGTCGCCGGTCGAAGCATTGTTGGGCTGCAAAAAGCCGTTCAGTCGCTGCTCCAGCCGTGCCAGGCAGTCCGGGCACAGAACGCCGCCTGCTCCGACAGGGTTGTCACCGCACTTCGCACATGTCCTGGGTTGGGAGGCGTCGTTCACGCGGCCGAGTGTAGATCCGACAACCCGCAATCATGCGGTCCGAGGGAGTCGGTCACTGCTGTGAGCAGGGATTCCCGGTGGGTTCAGTGCTCGGCGGCGGGGCTGCGGCGAGTAGCTGCGGTGGTTGCCGCAACGGCGGCGGGGCCACGTTGACGATCCGAGGCACCCGTGGATCCTCGGGCCGAGGCAAGTGCGGCAGTCGAATGAGGTTCGCCGCTGGGCAGCGCTGTGCATGCCGAAAATTACGTCCGTGCTGGTCAGGCGGCTTGGTGGTACTCATTGAGGATGCCGCCCAGTCGTTGTCGTCGGCGGACGTCCAAGTCGCTGATCTGGGCTTGGTCGGTGATCGGTGATGGCAGCGGTTGCAGT
>DATMCA010001671.1:0-3819 GCA_035559015.1 Umezawaea sp.
CGGCCACCTGACCTACTCCAGCGCCGGGCACCCGCCCGCCATCCTGGCCCACCCCGACGGCACGACCAGCCTGCTCGACCAGGGCGGCTCGACCCCGCTCGCCGTGCGCCCCGGCGCCCGGCGGCCCGAGGCGGAGTGCGACCTGCCTCCCCGCGCCACGCTGCTGATGTACACCGACGGCCTGGTCGAGCGCCGCCGCCGTCCGCTGACCGCGGGCATCGACCAGGCCGGGGAAGCCGTCCAGGCGGGCCGCGAAACCGCCCTCGACGACCTCGCCAGCCAGGTGATGGACCGGCTCGCCCCGGCGGGCGGCTACGACGACGACGTCGCCCTCCTGCTCTACCGCCACCCCGCCCCGCTGGAGCTGACGTTCCCCGCCGAGTCCGCCCGGCTCGCACCGGTCCGCAAGACCCTGCGCGGGTGGCTGGACCAGTGCGGGCTGCCGCCCCACGCGGTGCAGAGCGTCCTGGTCGCCGTGGGTGAGGCGTGCGCCAACGCCATCGAGCACGGGTACCGCGGCACGACCCCGGACGAGATCAGCCTGAGAGCGGAAGCCCTGGTCAGCGACCTCTACCTGACGGTGAGGGACACCGGTCGCTGGAAGGTCCCCGAGCCCGAAGCCAACGCGCACCGGGGCCGCGGAGTCGCCCTGATGCGCGCGATGATGCAGCGGGTCACCATCGCCCCCGGCCCGGCGGGCACCACCGTCGACATGCACCTGAGGATTTCCTGATGACGACCCCGCTCACCCTCACGCCCGGTCGCGGTCCCGACGGAGCCGCGGTCCTCAAGGTCGTCGGCGAGATCGACATGAGCAACACCGAAGCCTTCGACGCCGCACTCGACGGCATCTCCGGCCGACTCGTGGTCGACCTCACCGAGTGCGAGTACCTCGACAGCGCGGGCCTGAGCATCCTGTTCGCCCACGCCTCCCGCATCGAGGTCGTGGCCACCCCGCTCCTGGCACCGGTCATGACCTTCTCCGGCCTGACCTCCATGGTCACCGTCCACGGCTTGCAGGACTCTCCCGGCTGAGTGGTGCTCGCATTTCGGGCGGTCGACGGATAGGGCGTTGATACAAAGGTGTGATCATTCAGGTGAATGTTTACTTGATCTCCGGGAATCGCTAGCGTCTGCGTTGCCCCACGCATCGCATCACGACTCATGAACCTCGGGGAGGGGGTTCATGGCGCTGACGATATCGAGGCGGACCGAGTAATCGCTCGATGCGGGCAAGCATTCCGACGTCCCTGTGGCGACGGGTGTATTCGGCGTCCCCTCGAAACCGGCGGCAGCGTTGTTTCACGCCTGCGCCGGCTTGGGTTTTCCTCATCATTGAGAGGCATCATGCTGAAAAAGCTGTTCGGGATCATGGTGGTCGTGTGCGCGATGGCGACGGCGATCGCGTTCGGGGCCGGCACCGCCGGCGCCGCGGACGAGGCGAGCCGTCCGGTGGCGGCGGCCGCGTTCGACGTCGGTGACGTCGGTGACGTCGGTGTTCAAGCGTCGCCGAAGTGCTCCGGCACGTCGTCCTACGGGCCCATTCGCTACCAGGTGTGCGTTCGGTACAACTGCGACAGCGACTCCTGCTTCCACCGCGGGTACCTCGGCGTGATCAACACCGCCACGTCCCCCCGCACCGTCACCTGGGACCTGGACTGGAGCCGGGTCGGTCTTCCGTGGTACGACGACGACAACGGTGTCGTGGCATTGGCCGCCGGTCAGCAGCAAACGATTCTTTCCGACTTCACCGTCGAAACCTCGTTGTGCGGCTTCACGGGGCAGCGAAAGCTGACCGTCGCATACAGCTCCGGCACGAGCGCACCCATTACCGTCGACGAATTGATGGCCTGCGCGTGAGGTTGTCGGTATTCGCTCGATAATAAAACGCGTCGCGATGTGTCGCTGACGGGCGGGATCGAACGCCTTTGACGTCAGGACCGATCGGAACGCGGGCTCGTTGGACGGCGGCGGTCCACCCGTACGTGGCCGCCGTCGTCCAGCCGACGTTGCCGAACCTCTCGCCCCCGTGAGCGCGTCGCGAGTCGCAGCGGGCGGGGGCACCTGACAAAGTGGACCGATGCTGAACCAGGTGGCGGACGGTGTGTGGGTCCGGCAGAGCGAATGGGTCCGGAGCAACGCCGTCGTCGTGCGCGGGGAGGCCGGGTTGGTCCTGGTCGATCCCGGCATCAGCGGTGCCGACCTGGAGCAGCTCGCCGACGACGTGGACCGGCTCGGTGTTCCGGTGGTCGCCGGGTTCTCCACCCACCTCCACTGGGACCACCTGCTCTGGCACCCCCGGTTCGGCGACGTGCCGCGGTACGCCCTCCCCGCCAGCGCCCACGCCGTGGGCGCGGTCCGGGAGCGGGCGCGGCAGATGGCGGAGGGGAGCGCGGAGGGCATTCCCCTGGAGTTGATCGGGCTCGTCACCCCGCTGCCCGCGGACGGGGGACCGGTTCCGGGTGAGGTCGTCGCGCACGAGGCGCACGCGCTCGGCCACGCGGCGCTCCTGCTCGCGGACCGCGGTGTCCTGATCGCCGGGGACATGCTCTCCGACGTCCTGATCCCGATGCTCGACCCCCGCCGCCCCGACCAGGTGAGCGCCTACGAGGCGGCACTGGACCGGCTGGACGAGGCCGCCCGGAACGTCGACGTGGTGATCCCCGGTCACGGTGCCGTCGCCGAGGGGCCCGAGGTGGCGGCCCGCCTCGCCGCCGACCGGGCTTACGTCGACGCGCTGCGGCGTGGCGTGGAACCGGTCGACGCGCGCCTCGACCAGGACTGGCTCGCCGGGCCCCACCGGTCGAACGTGGAGTCGGCGCGGACCTCGTCGGGGTGACCTCCGGCCGCGTCCGGAAGAGTTTTCGGGGAAATCCGGGGAGCGGTGTCGGATCCGGGCGGTCGCGTTCGTAGCAGGGGTGAGGCCGCCCGCAGGGGGCGGCGCCCAGGTGAGGAACCGCGATCATGAAGCTGACGACGATGACCCAGATCACGCTCGACGGGGTGACGCAGGGGAACGGCGGCGCGTCGGAGGAGGACCGCAGGAACGGGTTCGACCGCGGTGGGTGGGCACGCGGGGAGGGCGACGACGCGACCGACGAGTTCATCCGCCGGACCTACCAGCGCGCGGACGCGTTCCTGCTCGGCAGGCGGACCTATGAGCTGTTCGCCGACTCGTGGGGGTCCTGGACCGAGCAGGACGTCCCCGGCTGGGAGCCCGTCCTGCGGGCGCTGAACACCCGGCCCAAGTACGTCGCGTCGACCACGCTCACCGACCCGGCGTGGTCGGGCACCACCGTCCTGCCCGACGACCTCGTGGCCGCCGTCCGGGAGTTGAAGGCCAAGCCGGGAGGTGAACTCCAGGTGCACGGCGGCGGCACCCTGACGCGGTGGCTGATGGCGAACGACCTGGTCGACGAGATGACGCTGATCGTGGTCCCGGTGGTCCTGGGTCAGGGCGCGCGGCTGTTCCCGGAGTCCGGCCCGGACCTCGCGCTCGACCTGGTCGAGTCGCGAGTGGACTCCGCGGGCGTGACGACCCGGGTCTTCCGGTCCGCCGGGCGTCCGCGGTACCCCGTGGCCGGCTGAGCGCACCAACCCCGTTCCGACACCCGAGAGAGGATTTCCACCATGCAGTACCTGGTTTCCGTGATCGACGACAAGAGCAACCCCGGCAGCACGGACAGGCAGCCCGCCATCAGCGCGTTCAACGAACGGCTGATCGCCGAGGGCTACTGGGTCTTCGCGGGCGGGCTCGCGGACACCGACGCGGCGACGGTCGTCGACAACCGGGGCGAGCAGGTCGTGTTCAGCGACGGG
>DATMCA010001672.1:0-2371 GCA_035559015.1 Umezawaea sp.
GCTCCCGCCGGGCTCGGTCGCCTACCGGGCGCACCGGATCAACGTCGGGTCCAGCGCGGCCAACCAGGGCGCACCCCTGTACGGCGGTGAGTACATGCTGACCGTCACGGCCGACGACCAGGTCCTGGAGGTCGACGTCCAGCAGTTCCGGATGACGCCGGTGGACGAGGCGATGTTCAAGTCGGGCCCTGGCAAGGCCGTGACGATCAACGGGCAGCGCGGGGTCGAGAGTTCGGTGTCCACCGGGCCAGGTGGTCACGAGCTGTACGTGGCGCGCCCCGACGGCGGTTCGATGTACGTGAACGTGTCCGCCGCGCCCGGCAGCGAAGTGCCCGCGCAACAACTCGTCGACGCCGGCCGCCAGATCGCGGAGAACATCCACTTCCCCGGCACGACGACCGTCACCCCGGCGTACGGCCTGCGCGACCTGCCCAACGGGATGCGGATCTGCGCCTTCGACGTCTCACAGGGCCCGGACCGGTCCCCGGTAGGGCCAGGGACCAGCACGAGCTACTCGCTGGGCACGTGCACCGTCCAGCCGTCGATCTTCGTCAACAGCGCTGTCGTCGGCGACCCGACCGGCACACCGGGACAACCCGTGCAGGGCCACGAGACGCGCTACGTCGACGAGAACGGCTACCACCGGTTGTGGGTTCTCGACGCGGTCGGGGGAGGCCCGGTCGTCATCGCCGGCCGGATACCGGAGGCCGACCTGTACGACATCGCCAACCGGCTCGTCCTGCCGCACTGACCGCGGCTCGAACAGGGTTGAGCCAGAACCTGTTGCCGTTCGACTGGGGGTACAGGTTCCGGGGTGACTGGGATGTAGCTGCGGCGAGGTCGTGCAGAGGGCCGGTGTTGTCGTCTGGCGCCCGTTGGCAGTGGCCGGCGCGGTTCTGACGACGACGCCGGCCCGGCCGGGTTGTGAAGAGGTGGAGCATCGATAGCGGATGACCACGACAGGTGCCCACGTCCCACGCCAGTGCGGCCCTGACATGGCGGTCCGCGACCCGGCCGCGGTGGTCGTCGAACGCCACCGGCACGTGGCGCCGGAACGCAGAACAGGTGCTCGAGTGGACTTGAGCACCTGCCACGGAGACGTCGAAAATTTGCGACATCTTCGTGTCCGAGGGGGGACTTGAACCCAAGTCCCCCCTCGGTTCGTCAGTCCGACAGCAGCTTGCGGACGCGGTCCGCGCCCACCGCCAACAGCAGTGTGGGCAAACGGGGACCGGTTTCGACGCCCACGAGCAGGCGGTAGAGCAGGGCGAAGAACGCGCGCTGCGCGACCTTCAGCTCCGGCGTCGGCTTGGTGTCCCTGGGCAGGCCCGCCTGGTCCTTCGGCACGCCGTAGACGAGGTCCGTCAGGCCGTCCAGCGACCAGTGGCTGTCGAGGCCTTGGAGGAGCAGGCGAAGGGACTCGCGCTGCTGCTCGTCCAGCGACTGGATCAGGTCGACGTCGGCGTGCTCGCGGACACGGGTCCGCTGGTCTGGCGGGACCTGGGTGGTGATCCAGTGGGCGGCTCGGTCGAGCCTGGGGCGGACCTCGTCGAGGGTGTCCACCGGGCGGGAAGGATCCAGGTCGCGGAGGATGCGCAAGGTCTGCTCGGGGTCGCCGGTGGTGATGTCCACGATGGACGCCAGCGTGCGGTACGGGATCGGGGTCGGCGTGCTCGGCAGCGGGCCAGTGGCCGTGCGGACCGCGCGGTCGTGGGCGAGCGCGTCCACGGCGACCGCGGTGCCGTCGGCGAGCTTGCGCTCCAGCGCGTCCCACTCGTCGTAGGTGCGCTGGACCTCCTGGTCGAACGCGATCTTGAACGACTGGTTGGGCTTGCGGCGCGCGTACAGCCAGCGCACCAGCGGGGCCTCCATGATCTCCAGCGCGTCGCCCGGCGTGGGCACGCCGCCCTTGGAGCTGCTCATCTTCGCCATGCCGGAGATGCCGACGAACGCGTACATCGGGCCGATCGGCTGCTTGCCGCCGAACACCTCGCGCACGATCTGGCCACCGACGACGAACGACGAGCCGGGGGACGAGTGGTCCACACCGGACGGTTCGAAGACGACGCCCTCGTAGGCCCAGCGCATGGGCCAGTCGACCTTCCACACGAGCTTGCCGTGCGTGTGCTCGCTCAGCAGCACGGTCTCGGCGTGGCCGCACGCGCAGGTGTACGACAGCTCGGTCGTCTCGTCGTCGTACGAGGTGACCGTCGTCAGGTCGCGGTCGCACACCGAGCAGTACGGCTTGTACGGGAAGTACTGCTCCTCGTCGTCCTGCTCCGTGGCGGGCTTGTCCTTGGTGCGGTACCGGTCGAGCACGGCGTCGATCGCCGCCCGCTCGCGAACGGCCAGCAGCACCTGGTCTCGGTAC
>DATMCA010001673.1:0-3758 GCA_035559015.1 Umezawaea sp.
TCGCTCCCGGTCCCGGCCTCGCCGACGACCCGCACGTCGGACTGGCTGTCCAGGGCGACGCGGAAGCTCTCCCGGATCATCGCCTGGTCGTCGACCACCAACACCCTGATCATCACGCGGTGTCCTCCTCGTGCAGCGGCAGGTCGGCGGTCACCGCGAACCCGCCGTCCTGGTCGGGGCCTGCGGTGAACCGGCCGCCCAGCGCCCGCGCCCGTTCGGCCATGCCGACCAGTCCGTGGCGCGGACGCGCCGGGTCCTCGTCGAGCGCGGGGCGGGTCGCGGCGGCGTTGTGCACCCGGATGGCCAGCACCCCGCCGTTCGCGGTGACGTCGACGGTGACCGCGCCGCCGGGGGCGTGCCTGCCGCTGTTGCTCAGCGCCTCCTGGACGATCCGGTACGCCGACAGCCCAACGCCCGCGGGCACGGGACCGACGTCGACCCGGAGGGTGATCTCCGCGCCGGTCTCGCGGAAGCGGGCCACCAGCGCCTCGACGTCGGCGAGTCCGGGCTGCGGCCCGGTGCCGTCCCCGTCGTCGGCGCGCAGCACCACCAGCATCCGCCGCATCTCGGTCAGCCCGTCGCGGGCCATCCGCCGGATCACGTCCAGTTCGCCGCGCACCTCCGGCGCCAGGTCCGGCAGCCGGTACGACACCGCGTCGGTGCGCAGGGCCAGCGCGGACATGTGGTGGCTGACGACGTCGTGCAGTTCCCGCGCGATGCGCGTGCGCTCCTCGAACGCGACCAGGCGCGTCTTCTCGACCTGCCGCAACCCCTCAGCCTCCCGCCGCTGCCGCACCGCGTAGCCCAGCAGGACCGCGCCGCCGGCGAGGAAACCGGGGAGCGCCGCGTCACCCCAGTCCGACAGGCGCGGCCACGTCGCCACGAAGGTCACCGCCAGCACCGGCAGCGCCACGACGGCGTCGTGGCGCAACGCGACCCGGTACAGCAGGAACCCGACCGCCACCGTGAGGCCGATCGTCCACGGCCAACCCCACTCCAGCTCGGGGCCGGTGCGCGCGCCGTAGGCGCGGGGGAGCAGCAGCACCAGCAGCACGGAGAGGAACCAGGAGACCAGGAGGTTTCGCGCGGACCAGAGCACCGGCAGCACCGTCGCCACCCCGCAGGCCAGGTTCAGCTCGTGCAGGCCGTCCGCGCGGTACAGGGCGGTCGGGACGACGGCGAGGAGGAAGCAGAGGACGGCCACCAGGTGCGTCGCCGTGGTCCGGCGGGCGACCGCCGACCCGATGCCGCGCAGCCGTTCCACCCGCCCACGGTAACGGACCGGGGTGGTCCACCGCCGTCCGCGCCGACCCGCCGCCGCGCGCTCGGCGTGACCCCGCACGCCGCGCGGAAGGCGGGGTCGCTGAACCCCACGACGGATCACCCACGTCGGCGGTACGTGCTCGACCGGGGCACGTCCTCCTGGGGGAGCCGACCTGGCGGGGTGCGGGGTCAGCGTCCGCGCAGGACCTCGACCCCGTCGCCCTCCAGGTCGTCGAGGTAGGCCTTGCGGCCGGTCATGGCCATGATCAGCGCCACCGTGCGGCCGGACACCAGTGGTCCGTCGCCGGTGGTGAACGGGCCGTCGGTCGCCTCCAGCCGGAGGCCGCCGATGCGTCCCTTGGCCAGGACGACCATGTCGGAGCCCCGGTAGTACTCGGCGAGCAGCGTCACGGTCTCGATCGGGTGGTCGCGGTGGATGCCGAGCGGGCGGCGGATGTCCTCGCCGTGCACGACGACCTCGCCGAGCACCGCCTCCAGCGGGACGGGTGGCTTGGTGGTGCTCGTGACGGCCCGCCGAAAGCGTTCCAGGGTCTCGGCCGGGGTCGCGCCGAGCTGTTCGGCCAGGCGCATGGCGACCTGCTTGTCGAAGTCGAACCGGCAGCGGATCACGCCCGCCATCCACCGCACCGGCGACAGGTTCGCCGCGGCGGTGAGGTGGGCGAGGACCTCGCGCACCGAGAGGTCGGTGCACAGCGACGGCGTCGCCCACCGGTCGTCGGTCAGGCCCGCGAGGTCGGCGGCGAGCGCTGCCCGTTCGGCGTGGACCAGGGGCCAGAGCGTGGTGGCCATGAGGGGATTCTCCTGTCGGGACGTGGTCCGCCCGCGGCGGGGTGTCCGGGAGGGGACTCCCGCCGCGCGCTCGGATCATCGGTTCCGCGCAGAAGTGCGGGGTGGTCCACCGCGAGCGGCGGACCACCCCGTGGGCGGTGCGGGTCAGAAGGAGAAGTCGTTGCCGCTCAGGACGCCGCCGACGTCGATGTGGTCGAGGTCGACGACCTCGGTGATGTCGCCGATGCCGCCGACGCCGGACGTGATGTCGCCGACGTGGCCGACGTCGCCGAGGACGTCGCCGACCTGGGCCACGTCCGTGAGGTGCACGGCGTTGTCCGTGACGCCGGACAGGTCACCGGTGGTGATGTCCTGCACGGTCGTGTCGAGGTGGGTGGTGTCGAGGACGCTCGCGCCGGAGGTCAGGTCGCCGACGAGGTGGCTCACCTGGCCCTGCGCGCCGAGGCCGCCGAGGTCGGCGATGTCGCCGACACCTTCGAGCTTGCCGCCGAGCACGTCGGCGTCCAGGCCCTGGCCGAGGTCGGTCACGGTCGAGAGGTCGCCGGTCAGGTCCTGGACCTGGGCCGCGACACCGGAGATGGGGCTGTCGTCCAGCAGGGGCAGCGAGTCGAAGGCGGTGTCGATCTGCCCGATGCTCTGCGTGGGGGCGTAGTCCAGGACGAGGGGCAGGATCTCCTGGACGTCCAACGCGGAGACGTCGCCGAGGCCCGCCGCGCCGAGAGCGGTCTCGGGGTCGAGCTGGAACGCCGAGAAGGCCTGCTGGTCGTTCAGCAGGTGCAGGGCGAAGTCTTGCAGCGTCTCGAACGTGTCCACGGTGTGAGCTCCTGGGGGTGGATCGGGGTGCCTTACGACGTCAAACGCTAGGGCTGTCGTCACCGTCCGCACATCGGGTGAGACTCCTAGTCTCGATCGGGGTCACTCGTTAGGGGGACTATGGGGGAATCGGCTAGGGGACGGGGCTATCCCCGTAAAACGACCTCGGGATGAACCCCGCGAAGCCCCCGGGACGAACCTTGCGGCAGCACCCGCTCCGAGGAGGACACCCGCCGCATGACCGCTCTCGTGCTCGCCCCCGCCGTCGCCGACGCACTCGACCGGGCCTCCAGGGCCAGGCACGTGGTGGTCGCCGGACCCTCCGGAGTGGGCAAGACAGCACTGCTGTCCACACTGGACAAGCGGGTGGTCGACAACGCCGAGACGCTGTCGGAGGCCGCGGTCGCGACCCTCGTGGCCGACGTGGCGGCCGGAGCCGACCTGGCGGTGGCCCACCGGCCGACCCGCAACCCCCGCCTGCCGGTGCTGCTGGCCGCGCTGGCGCCCTCGGTCGTCCGGGTCCGGCTGGGACCGTGGGAGCGCGAGCAGGTCGGGCACTTCCTGCGCGAACGCACCGGCCGCCAGCCCGCCGCGGGCCAACCCCACGCCCTGCACCAGCGAACCGGGGGAGTGCCCGCGTTCCTGGAGGCCGCGCTGTCGAAGGATCCCGTCGGCGCGCTCGCCCCGGCGCTCGACGGGCTGGGCGCGGACGTCCGGACGTTGCTGCTCGCCGTGGCGCTGGGCGCTCCGCTGGACCTGGACCTGCTGGCCGAGGCCCTGCGCACGACCCCCGACGCCGTGCAGGCCGTGGTCGACTCGGCCAGGGCCGCCAGCGTGATCGGCGCCGACGGAGGCGTCCCGCCGATCGTGGC
>DATMCA010001674.1:0-7543 GCA_035559015.1 Umezawaea sp.
GGCGAAGCCCCCGAACCGCCGCGAGCCCCCGAACCGCCGAGGCCCGCGGGCCCCGAGCGCCGCGAGGAGTTCGACCCGGCGAGCCTCACCACCGAGATGGAAGCGATCGGCGACGACGTCAAGAAGCGCCGCGAGGTCGACCACACGCTGGCGAGGTTCTCCGCCGTCCACGACGAGCTGGCCGAGCAGGAGCGCAAGCGCAAGGAGCGCAAGCAGAAGCTCATGCCGTGGAAGGCCGAGGAGGACGAGGACAAGACCGAGTACGCGGAGCCCGTCGTCCTCGACGAGGACGGCGAGGTGCTGCCGCCGCGCGGCGGCCGGACCCCGAAGCACTCGAAGATCGTCCGGATCCTCAAGATCATCTCGTTGACGTCGGCCGTCCTGATCTTCGTGTCCACCGGGCTCGGCTGGGGCGCGCTGATGTGGGTGGACAGCAAGTTCACCGAGATCGACGCGCTGGGCTCGAACTCCGCGGCCGTGCAGGACGCCGAGAAGCAGTACGGCGACGAGAACTTCCTGATCGTCGGCTCGGACACCCGTGCCAACGCGAAGCCCGAGGACGGCGTCGGCGACGCGGACAAGGAGCAGGGCGCCCGTTCGGACGTGCTGATGCTGGCGCACGTCCCGGCCGACCGGAAGCGCGTCGTCGTGGTGTCGCTGCCGCGCGACGTGCGGGTCGACCGCCCGGCGTGCGAGGGCTGGGACCCGGCCAGCGGCCAGTACAACGGCGAGCAGATCCAGGCCGCGAAGGGCGTGATGGCCAACGAGGCCTACGCGCTCGGCGGCCCGAAGTGCGTGACGTCGATGATGAGCGAGATCACCCACCTCAACATCAACCACTTCATCAGCGTCGACTTCAACGGCTTCAAGAGCATGGTCGACGCGGTCGGCAGCGTGAACGTCTGCGTGCCGAAGCCGATGAAGGACGACGAGCTGGGCGTGCTGTTCGAGAAGGCCGGGAAGTACGACATCTCCGGCGACCAGGCGCTGAACTACGTGCGGGCCCGCAAGGTCTCCGGCGAGGTGTTCGGCGACTACGACCGGATCACCCGGCAGCAGAAGTTCCTGTCCTCGTTGCTGCGCAAGGCGCTGTCCAACGAGATCCTGCTGAGCCCGAGCAAGCTGAACTCGTTCATCAACGCGTTCGCGGCCTCCACGCAGGGCCAGAACGTCGGCGCCGACCAGCTCCTCACCCTCGGGCAGTCGTTGCAGGGCCTGGAAGCGGGCCGCGTCAGCTTCGTGACGATGCCGCACCGCACCGAGGAGGGGCCGACGCTGAGCCCCGACGACAACACCGAGGAGTTCGTCCCCGAAGAGGCGAGCCGGCTGTTCAAGGCCATCATCGAGGGCACCCCCCTGCCGGGCGAGACGCCCGACGCGGACCCGAACAAGAAGGACACGTCGTCCGCGCCGAACCCGCCCGCGCAGCCGGGCAAGGGCAAGGTCATCGACCCGAAGCAGGTCTTCCTCCAGGTGCTCAACGGCGACCCGGAGTCCGCGGGCGCCGCCGGCAGGCTCAAGGAGTCGCTGGGCGAGCAGGGCTTCAACGTCGTCAAGACCGACGACGCCCCGGCCGTCGACAAGACCATCATCAAATACGGCGTGGGCGGCGAGGACGCCGCGGCGACCCTCGGTGCGGCCATACCGGGCGCGACCCTGCAGTTCGACACCGCGATGGGCAGTGCCGTGGCGCTCGTCATCGGCCCGAACTTCGACGAGAAGGTCGTTTCGCCACAGGGCGGGACCGCGCAAAACACGGCCGCCGGGCAGAACACGCCACCCGCCGATCTGTCCATTGTGAACGGTGGCGCCGACCCCTGCGTCTAGGCGAGCTGGACACCATGGGTTCATCCGGGGTTCATTCGACGATGTCGCCTCCGCGACACGGCCGACGTACGCTGTCGGCATGCGTGAGGCCTACCATGACCAGCTCGGACAGCTCGCCGACCAGCTCGCCGACATGTGCGGCATGGTCGGTGACGCAATGGAGCGCGCGACCACCGCGCTGCTCGACGCGGACCTGGCACTCGCCGAACAGGTGATCGGCGACGACGCCAAGGTCGACGACGTGCGCGCCAGCATCGAGGAGCAGTCGTACGCGCTGCTCGCGTTGCAGGCCCCCGTCGCGACGGACCTGCGCACTGTGCTCGCGGTCATCCACGCCGCGGAAAGCGTTGAGCGCATGGGAGATCTGGCCCTGCACGTGGCCAAGGCAGCGCGGCGCAGGCACCCGCAGCAGGTGCTCGGCGACGACGTGAAGCCCTACTTCGCCGAGATGGGTCGCATCGCGGTCGAGCTCGCGCGCGAAGCGACCGAGGTCATCCGCACCCAGGACGTCGCCCGCGCGCGGTCGATCGAGGACGCGGACGACGCGATGGACGACCTGCACCGCCACCTGTTCACGGTGATCATGGACAAGGACTGGCCGTACGGCGTCGCCTCCGCCGTCGACACGACCCTGCTCGGTCGCTTCTACGAGCGCTTCGCCGACCACGCGGTCTCGGTGGCCAAGCGCACCGTCTTCGTCGTCACCGGCCGGATGCCCGGCTACGGGGACGAATCCGACCTCTGAATCCTCGTTGCCTGCCAAGGGGCCCCGTCGTCGACGGGGTCCCTTTCACGTCCGGAGCGCGGTGAGTTCCTGCACCAGCTGGGCCGCGATGCGGCTGTTGTCGGCGGGCGCCTGGGTCAGCCAGTCGCGGCCGTCCCGGCCCGGTCGCTTCAGCGACAGGTAGCGGCCCTGGTCGTTGTCGAACCAGGCGACCGGGGGCGACCGGACCTCGCGGCCGTGGCGCACCCGGACCGCGACGCCGAATTGCCCGGCGCGCAACCTCGGCCGTTCGAAAACCGCTGTCAGCGCCCGAGTCTGGGCGGCGGTGGCGGAACGGGAGGTCATCGTCGTGGTGAACGTCGCGTTGGCGAAGTCGTCCAGCCGCGGCGGTGGTGTCGGGCTCGACGGCATCGGCACGGCCACCGACTGGCCCGGCCCCGGCCGGTACGGCGGGACCAGGTCGACGACCGCGCGGACGAGAGCGCTCGACCGGAGGACCTCGATCCTCATCATCCGCTCGTCGAGGACGGCCAGCGTCGCCATCTCGCCCACCGCGCCGCCACGGGCGAGCAGCTGGCGTTCGACCGCCTTGGCGTCGAGCGACGCGATGGCCGTGACGCCGAAGTCGAAGCGCACCAACGTGGTCAGCGCTCGTTCGACGTCCGGAGAGGCACGCCCGTGCAGCGCCAGACCACGGGACTGGAGTTCCTCGTACACGGCGGTGCGGATGGCGCGCCGCTCGTCGTCGGTCCGGCCCGCGTAGGGGAAGTCGAACGGGTACGGGCGGCTGCCGAGGCCGAGGTCCTCCCACAGGACGTCGGCGGCCGGGTGCGACAGGGCGAAGGACCGCACGGTCAGCCCCCGATGACGGGCGGGGCGACCATCGTGCCGTCCCCGAACACGTCCTCGGTCTCGACGAGGTACGACGGGGCCTTGTGCTCCGCGTCCTCGTCGCCCTGGCCCTTGGCCCCGCCACCGCCCATGCCACCCATGCCCGCGGCACCCGCACCACCTCGGCCGGCACCGCCCAGGCCACCGGCCAGGCCGCCCGAGCCGGACGGCCCGAAGCCGCCCGCTCGGTCACCGAACGCACCCGCGGACCCGCCGGGTCCGAAGCCCTTGCCCGCGGCACCACCACCGATGCCGCCGCCGATCCCGCCGGCGAGGCCGCCTCGGCCACCACCGGCGCCACCTGCGAGGCCGCCCCGGTTGCCGCCGCTCCCGCCCGCACCGCCGCCACCGCGTCCGACACCCGGACCGCCCAGTCCGCCGCGACCGGGGCCGGGGCCAGGACGGCCGCCCGGTGGGAAGCCGCCGGGGCCGGGGATGAAGCCAGGGCCGGGGAACGGGCCGCCGGTTCCTCCTCCGCCGCCACCTCCACCGCCACCGCCGGTTCCGCCGGGTCCCGTCGTCGTGCCGCCGCCCGGCGGGGTGAAACCGGTCGTCGTCGTGGTGCCGCCGGTGGATCCGCTCGGGCCGACGGTGCCGGTGCCCGTGCCGTTCACGCTGGGAACGCCGGGCGTCCCGGGAATGCCCGTCTGACCCGGGGGTTGGCCGGTGTCGCTGCCGCCGGTGCCGTCCATCGGGGGCGGCGGGGCGAACGCGGGCATGGTCGAGCCGGCTTCCTGGAACCCGGCCGACATCGTGTTCATGACCTCGGCGGCCCGCTCGTGGGCCTGCTGCTTCTCCTCGAACTTGGCCTCGATCTTGTCGATCGTCTCGGCCCACTTGAACGGGTTCGGCTCGGCGAAGAACATCTTGTACGCGTCCGCGGTGCTGAACTCGACCGGTTCCGGCATGGAGTTCTTGGCCGTTTCGGCGGCGTTCTGCTGTGCCGACAACCGGTTCCCGGTCAACTGCGCGGCCTGGGCGGCGTCACCGGACCACTTCGCGACACCCGTGAAGTAGCCCTGCGCGGCACTCGCGGCCTCACCCCGCCACGCGCCCTTGCTCGCCTCGGTCGCCGTCGTCAACCCGCTCTGCAACTCCGCCAGCGTGTTGCCGATCTTCGTCCAGGCCTCGCCCTGCTCGTCGGCCGTGCCCGGATCCATGTCGTCGTTGACCATCGCCTTGAGCGCCGTGTGGTCGTAGCCCAGGTAGTACGAGCCGACCGACGACATCGGCGGCCGGTAGGACTCCACCACCTGTTCGAGCTGCGCCTGCTGCGCGGCCTGGTTCTCCGCCGCACCGATCTTGTACTTCAGGTAGTCGCCGATCGTCGAGAACCTGCCGAAGAACCCAGGACTCTCCGCCACCGCCCGCTCGTACTCCGCCCGCAACTCAGCCTCGGTCTGCCCCGCGTAGGTGACCTGACCCGCCTGGCTGTTCGGCGCGGGAGCGCCACCGGGACCGGTCTGCGTGGTGGGCGGTGCCATGACGTGCCTTTCCTACTTCGGGAGCTTGGGTTCTATCGCGGTGGCAACGGCGTTCGCCGCGGCGCACGCCTCGTCCAGGGAGGCGTTGGCGGAGGCGACCACATCGACCCTGGAGGTGGGACCAACCTCAAGAGCCACGGCGCAAGCACTGCTGGACAACGCCTTCTTGACGAGCTTGGCCTTGTGCGCGCCCACGGTGACGTCGGAGAACTCCGCGTTCGGCCCTCCGGTCACGTCCTTGAGACCGAGACTGGGGAACGCCTTCACCCGGACGCTGACCGTGGTGGCGTACCGCGACTTGCACTCCTGGGCGCCGTCCTCCTCGATCGCGGTCAGCCCCAGAGGACCCGCGACACCGGTGAGCACCGCGCACGAGTCGAACTGGGCGAGCGAGCCCCCGGCACCCGTTGAGGTGGTGGGGCTGGGGTTCTCCGAGGTCGTCGCGGAAGTCGACGTCGTGGTACCGGCGGTCGGATTTCCGGGTTGCTGGGTCGAGCACCCGGTCAAACCGACGCACAGCGCCACGAGCGACAGGATGTACGGAGTCGAAGAACTCCTGGTCAACTGAACCCTCATCTCATCTGCGATTCATCGATGGCCTGATAGTTCTCGACCGCTTTCTCCATGGCCAACCTGGCGTCCTCCAACGCCTGCTTGAGCTGGTCGATCACGGGCACGATCCCGGTGGTACCGGCACCCCCGACCGCGCTCTCCAGGTTGTAGCCGCTGAGCGCCTGGCCGTCGGGGCTCGTCCCGAGCTTGGTCGCCTGCTGCACGACGAACAACTTCGAGTCGACGTCGGTCAGGGAGAGCTGAGCAGCCTTGATGGCCTTCACGTACGCCTCGGCGCCCTCGGGGCTGATGGCGAAGCCGCCTGATTCCGCCGCCTGTTTGAGGCCCTGCATGTTGGCGGTCATGGCCTGCATCGACCCGGCACTCATCGCCACCGCTGTTCCCCCCGATCGTCAACCCAGCACGGTACCGGCTCGGTCACCCCGTGTCCCGCCTATGACGGACGTTCCGAATCCTCAGTTCCACCCGGCGGCCGAATGTGAAAGGCCCGCCCCTCGGAAACGAGGGCGGGCCTTTCGGGAGTGTGCCGGATCAGCCGAAGCGGCCGGAGATGTAGTCCTCGGTGGCCTTCTGGTTGGGGTTGGAGAAGATCTTCTCCGTGTCGTCCACCTCGATGAGCTGGCCCGGCTGGCCGACGCCCAAGAGGTTGAAGAACGCGGTCTGGTCGCTGACGCGGGCGGCCTGCTGCATGTTGTGGGTGACGATGACGATCGTGTAGTCCTTCTTCAGCTCGGTGATCAGGTCTTCGATCGCCAAGGTGGAGATGGGGTCCAGTGCGGAGCACGGTTCGTCCATGAGCAGGACGTCCGGCTGCACGGCGATCGCCCGCGCGATGCACAGGCGCTGCTGCTGGCCGCCGGACAGGCCGCCGCCGGGGCGGTCCATCCGGTCCTTGACCTCGTTCCAGAGGTTGGCGCCGCGCAGCGAGCGCTCGGCCACCTCGTCCAACTGCTTCTTGTTCTTGGTGCCCGCCAGCTTCAGCCCGGCCACCACGTTGTCGCGGATGGACATCGTGGGGAACGGGTTGGGGCGCTGGAACACCATGCCGATCGTGCGCCGCACCTGCACCGGGTCCACGGTGGACGCGTAGATGTCCTCGCCGTCCAGCTGCACGGAACCCTCCACCCGCGCGCCGGGTGCGACCTCGTGCATGCGGTTGAGGGACCGCAGCACGGTGGACTTGCCGCAGCCCGACGGACCGATGAACGCGGTCACGTTGCGCGGCGGCACGGAGAGCGAAACCTGCTGCACGGCGTGGAACTTGCCGTAGAAGAGGTTGAGGTCCTTGACGTCGATGCGCTTCGCCATCGGTGGTTACCGCCCGCTCACTTGGTCTTCGGCGCGAGCCACCGCGAGATCACGGTCGCCAGCAGGTTGAACAGCGTGATGATCAGGACAAGGGTGATCGCCGCGCCCCAGATGCGGTCGAAGCCCGCCTCGGTGGGGTTGTTGCGCTCCGACGTCATCAACAGCGGCAACGAGGCCATCGGGCCGTCGAAGAGGTTGTAGTTGATGTACGGGGCGTACGCGGCGAGCACGAGCACCGGCGCGGTCTCGCCCATGACGCGGGCCAGGGCCAGCATGACGCCGGTGAGGATGCCGGACAGCGCGGTCGGGATGACGATCTTGACGATCGTCTTCCACTTGGGGATGCCCAGCGCGTAGGACGCCTCGCGGAGCTCGTCCGGAACGATCTTGAGCATCTCCTCGGTGGTGCGGACGATCACGGGGACCATCAGCAGCACCAGCGCCAGCGACACCGCGAACCCGCTCCGGCCGAAGCCGAACGTGGTGATCCACAGCGAGTACACGAACAGGGCGGCGACGATCGACGGGACACCGGTGAGGATGTCGACCATGAACGTGGTCGCCTTCGACAGCCGCGAACGGCCGCCGTACTCCACCAGGTAGACCGCGACGAACAGTCCGATCGGGACGGAGATCAACCCGCAGACCAAGCCCTGCACCAGGGTGCCGTAGATCGCGTGGTAGACACCGCCGCCGGTCTGGCGGGACAGCAGGCCGGACAACGACTTCTGCCACC
>DATMCA010001675.1:0-4741 GCA_035559015.1 Umezawaea sp.
GGGTCGGTGTCTTGACGGGGTTCGGTTGCCAGTCGTGCAGGACGCGCAGGTACGCGCCCATCGCCAGGAGGGAGGCGTCGTCCGCGCCGACCGAGGCGATCTTCCGGCCGACCGGCGCCTGGAGGGCTTCCCGGTCCAGGCTTCCCGGTGCCGGGGTGTCGACCAGGACGAGGCTCGCGGGGAAGACGCCCCGCTCCTCCAGCGCCTCGACCACCGCGTGCGCGATCAGGCCTCCGGTCGACCGCGCCACGACCACGAACGGACCGCTGTCCGACTGCGCGAGCAGCGCGCGGACGTGGACCCGCACGAGGGCGGCGACGCTGTCGGGGACCGGTTCGCCGGACGCGAAACCGGGGGAGCGGAGCACGACCACGTCCCGCTCGTCGCGGAAGGCCGCCGCCAGGCCGTTGTACTCGTGGACGCCCGAGATCGCGATGACCGAGGGGACGCACACGAGTCTCGGGAGGGCCGCGCCCGAGCTCAACGGCACGCCGATCGGTGGGATCGCCGGCTCGTCGTCCGCGGTGAACGTGTCGAGGGCCGCCGACGCGTGGAGCACCATGGCGAAGGCGTCGTCGTACCGGCCCGCCGAGCAGAGCCGGTCGAAGAGCGGGGCCAGGGCGCCCGCCTGCCGGGTGTCGGGCCGGAGCGTCACGAGGTGGCGGGCCAGCAGGCCGACGGTCGGGTGCTCGAACACGACGGTGGCGGGCAGTCTCCGGTCGATGGCGGTGCTGAGCCTGTTGCGCAGCTCGACCGAGGTCAGCGAGTCGAACCCGAGCTGTTCGAAGCTCTGGTCCGGGTCGACCTGGTCGAACCGGTAGCCGAGGACGGCCGCCACCTCGTGCCGCACGACCTCGACCATCGGTCGGCGCTCGTCGTGCACCGGTCCGGTGCGGGCGGCGGTCTGCCGCGCGGGCGCCCGGACCAGTCCGCGCAGGTGCGGTGGCAGCGTCCCGCTCCGGGCGGCGAGGTGTTCGTGGTCCCACCGGACCGGGACCAGCGTGGCCTCGGGCCTCGCCGCCGCGGCCGCGAGCACGGCCACGCCCTCGTCCGGCTCGAACGGGATCATCCCGCCCGCGGTCACCCGGCGGGCGTCGCGGGTCGCCAGGCGGTCCACCATGCCGCCGCTGACCGACCACGGTCCCCAGGCCAGCGAGGTCGCCGGTAGCCCGAGCCGGTGGCGGTGCTCGGCGAGCGCGTCGAGGAACGCGTTGGCGGCGGCGTAGTTGGCCTGGCCCGCGCTGCCCGTGGTGCCCGCGACCGACGAGAACAGGACGAACGACGACAGGTCGAGGTGCTCGGTCAGCTCGTGCAGCCGCCAGGCCGCGTCCACCTTGGGGCGCAGCACGGCGGAGAGCCGCTCGGTCGTCAGGTCGTCGGCCAGCCCGTCGTCGAGGGCGCCCGCCACGTGGAAGACCGCGGTCAGCGGGCGGTCGGCCGGGATCGCGCCGATCACGCCGCTCAGCGTGTCGGGGTCGCCCGCGTCGCCCGCGACGACCGTCACGTCCGCTCCCAGCGCGGTGAGCTCGTCGCGCAGCTCCTCGGCGCCGTCCGCCCGGTCCCCGCGCCTGCTGAGCAGCACGAGGTTCCGCGCGCCCAGGTCGGTGACGAGGTGGCGGGCGACCAGTCGGCCGATGGCGCCGGTGCCACCGGTCACCAGGGCGGTGCCGCCGGCGTCGAACGGCACGGGGAGCGTCAGCACCAGCTTGCCGGTGTGCCGCGCCTGGCTCAGCCACCGGTACGCCTCGGGTCCGCGCCGGACGTCCCACGTCGTCACGGGGAGCGGCGTGAGCGCGCCCCGCGCGAAGAGGTCCAGGAGCGTGCGCAGCATCGCGCCGATGCGCTCGGGGCCCGCCTCGGTCAGGTCGAAGGCCCGGTACCGCACGCCGCGGTGCGCGGCGCCGACGACGTCGGCGTCCCGGATGTCGCTCTTGCCCATCTCCAGGAACCGACCGCCGTCTCGGGTGAGCCGCAACGAGGCGTCGACGTGCTCTCCCGCGAGGGAGTTGAGGACCACGTCCACGCCCCGGTCACCCACCCGGTCCCGGAAGACCTGTTCGAAGCCCAGGTCGCGCGACGACGCGATGGCGTCGGCGTCGACTCCGAGCGACCGGAGGGTGTGCCACTTGCCGGGGCTGGCCGTGGCGTGGACGGACGCGCCCAGGTGCCTCGCGAGCTGTACGGCGGCCATGCCGACACCGCTGGCGGCGGCGTGCACGAGGACGGACTCGCCCGCCCGCAGGGACGCCAGCTCCACGAGCGCGTGGTACGCGGTGAGGAAGACCACGGGCACGCTCGCCGCGTCGGCGAACGACCACCCCGCCGGCATCGGCACCACCATCCGGTGGTCCGCGACGGCGAGCGGCCCGAAGGCGCCGCCGAAGAGCCCCAGCACCCGGTCGCCGACCGCGAACCCGGTCACGTCCGGACCCACCTCGACGATCCGGCCCGCGCCTTCGAGACCCATCGCCCCGGCGTCGCCGGGGTACATGTCGAGGGCGTTGAGGACGTCGCGGAAGTTGAGCCCCGCGGCGCGCACGGCGATCCGGACCTCCCCGGCCGCCAGCGGCGCGGTCGCCTCGGGAGCGGGGATGAGCGCCAGGTGTTCGAGCGTTCCCTTCCGCGGGCTGTCGAGCCGCCACGCCCCGCCCTCCGCGGGTGGTGACAGCAGACCCGGCGCCGGACGGCTCAGGCGCGGGACGAGGACGGTGCCCGCTCGCAGCGACAGCTGGGGCTCCTCCGAGGCCAGCGCACGGGAAAGCGCTTCCTCGTCCGTGCCGTCGTCGTCGACGAGCCGGAACCGGCCGGGGTGCTCGGCCTGAGCCGATAGGACCAGACCCCAGACCGCGGCGCCCACCAGCGCGGATGCGCCCGACGCCGGGACGGGGCCCGCGGCACCGCGGGTGACGACGACCAGCCGACTCGACGCGAGCCGGTCGTCGGCCAGCCAGTTCTGGAGCAACAGGAGCAGGTTCGTGGTCGCCCGGTGGGTCGCCGCCGGGATGGCGTCCTCCGCGTCGAAGAGGGCGCCGCAGTGCAGCAGCACGGTCTCCGGGACCCGGCCGGTCGTGGCGAGGAACGCCTCCCAGCCCGCGAGCGGCTCGGTCGCCGTCACCGGCTCGGCGGCGGACGGGTTGCCGTCAGACGCCTGCGCGGGCTGCCACTCCGTCCGGTACAGCGACTGCTCCACCGCGAGGCGTGCGGCGGAGAACCGGTCGGTCGAGACCGGGCGCAGCACGAGCGAGTCGACCGTGACCACCGGCCTGCCCGCGGGGTCCTCGACGCGCAGCCGCAGCGCGTCCACCCCCAGCGGGGTCAGCCGGACCCGGAGCGATGTCGCCCCGCCCGCGTGCAGTTCGGCGCCGGACCAGGTGAACGGGAGGGCCGCGTGGCCGTGGTCGTCCTGACCGGTGGCCGCGTACCCGGACTGGAGCGCCGCGTCGAGCAGGGCCGGGTGGAGTCCGTAGGACGCCGGGGCCATGTGCTCCTCGTCCGGCGCCGCGATCTCGGCGTAGACCTCGCCGCCGTGGGTCCAGGCCGACCGGAGCCCCCGGAAGGTGGGGCCGTAGTCGAGTCCCAGCCGGGTGAACCGCTCGTACAGGTCCGCGACGTCGGCGGGTGTCGCGCCCTCCGGCGGCCACGCGCCCGTGCTCGCCGGGCCCGCCCCGCGGGCCGGGGCCAGGACGCCGGTGGCGTGGTCGGTCCACCCGCGGTCGACCGCGGATTCCCCGGCGGGCTGCGAGGCGATGCCGATGGCCCGCGTGCCGTCGGCATCGGGCGCGCCCACCCGGACCTGGATCCGCACCCCGCCCGAGGGCGGCAGGACCAGCGGGACGGACAGGGTGAGCTCCTCGACCCTGGGAACGCCCGCCTGGTCGCCGGCGTGCAGTGCCAGCTCCAGGAAACCGGTGCCGGGGAACAGGACCGCGCCCACCACGGCGTGGTCGGCGAGCCAGCCGGTCGTCGTCGTGGAGATCAGGCCGGTCAGCACGAGGCGGTCGGAGTCCGACAGGTCGACCCGAGCACCGAGCAGGGGGTGCCCGCCGGGGCGCAGGCCGACCTCCGCCGAGGCGTCGCCCGATCGGCCGCCGGTGAGCCAGAAGCGGTCGCGGCGGAAGGCGTACGTCGGCAGGTCGACCGGCCGTGCGCCGACGCCGTGGAAGAACGCCCCCCAGTCGACGTCGTGCCCGCGCGCGAAAGCCGTGGCGACGGCGGACACGACCTCACGGGCCTCGGGCTTCTTGCGGCGCAGCACCGGGAGGAATGCGGTGTCGAGGTCGGAGTCGGGCAGCGCCTGCTGCCCCATCGCCGACAGCGACCCGTCCGGACCCAGCTCCAGGACCGTGCGCACGCCCGACCGATGCAGTTCCGCGACACCGTCGGCGAACCGCACGGCTTCCCGGACGTGCCTCACCCAGTACTGGGGCGTCGACAGCTCGGAGCCGCCGAGCCGCCCGGACACGTTGGACACCACGGGCAGAACCGGCGGCTGGAAGCGCACGCGGGACAGCGCCTCCTCGAAGTCCGGCAGCATCTCCTCCATCAGCGGGGAGTGGAAGGCGTGGCTCACCCGCAGGCGACGGGTCTTGAGCCCCCGCCCGCCGCACACGTCGACGACGTACTCGACGGCGGCCTCCTCGCCGGACACCACCACCGAGCGCGGCCCGTTGACCGCGGCCACGCCGATCCGACCCGGCGTCTCGGCGAGCACGGCGGCGACGTCCGCCTCGCTCGCGGCCAC
>DATMCA010001676.1:0-2658 GCA_035559015.1 Umezawaea sp.
ACCCGCGTCCGCCGCCGCGGCCAGGAGGTTGGTGGTCGCCGTCTCGAAGAACGCCAGCACGTCCGCGTCCGCGAACGACGGCGAGTTCGACACGTCCACGACCACGTCGGCGCCCGCCAGCACCTCGGCCACGCCCTCACCGGTGATGGTGTTGACGCCCGACGCGGGTGACGCGGGAACCGCCTCGTGGCCGTGCTCGCCGAGCTTCGCCACGAGCTTCGAGCCGATGAGCCCGCTGCCGCCGATAACCACGATCTTCATGGGGACCTCTCACGTTCGCTGCTGTCCGGTCACCAGTCATGACCGGACGGCCCGCGCTCCTGTGACAGGTCAGGTCGAGGAGATCCCGGCGATCTTCACCGGGTTCATCGCCCACAGCACCTGGTCGATGCCCTCGGCCGACGCGGTGACCGTCACGACGGCGAACGCGACGCCGTCGCGGGCGACCACGACGGACGCGTGGCCGTTGGCCTCGACCCACACGACGGTGGTGTCCTCCCAGAACTTCTGGGCGAACGCGGCGACGAACCGCGAGACGTGCGTGCGGCCGAAGACCGGGATCTTCGAGGCGCGCACGACCCCGCCGCCGTCGGAGTAGCTGACGACGTCCGCGGCGAGCAGGCCCTCCAGCGCGAGGAGGTCACCCGTTCGGGCGGCGACCAGGAAGGCGTCGAGCAGCCGTCGCTGCTCGGTCAGGTCGACCGGTGCGCGCCTGCCGTCCGCGACGTGCTTGCGGGCGCGGCTGACGAGCTGCCGGACGTTCGCCTCCGACGTGCCGACGATGTCCGCGATCTGCGCGTACGGGTAGTCGAACGCCTCCCGCAGCACGTACGCCGCCCGTTCGGTCGGCGTCAGCTTCTCCAGCAGCAGGAGGATCGCCATCTCCAGCGCCTCGCCGCGTTCGGCGCCCAGCGCGGGATCGGCGCTGGTGTCGACGGGTTCGGGCAGCCACGGGCCGACGTAGGTCTCGTGCCGCGAACGGGCGGACTGGGCCGAGTTGATGGCGAGCCGGGTCGTGATCGTGGTGAGGAACGCCGGGACGCTCCGCACCGCCTCGCGGTCGGCGGTCTGCCAGCGCAGCCAGGCCTCCTGGACGATGTCCTCCGCCTCCGCGGCGCTGCCGAGCATCCGGTACGCGATGCCGAACAGGCGCGAGCGCTGGTCGTCGAACTCCACCGCTGCCTGGTCGAGGGGGTTGACGGCCACGGTGATCACGCTATCGTCAAACGGGTGTCAGGTGCTGCCTGACAAAGGAGGTCGGGATGTGCTCGTTCTGCCACAAGGCCGCCGCCGACGTGCGGAAGATGATCTCGGGGTCCGGTGTCCACATCTGCGACGAGTGCGTGGCCAAGTGCGTGGCGATCCTCGCCGACGACGGCCCGTCGGAGTCGTGGGTGCCGGAGTGGGCCGGCCTGACCGACGAGGAACTGCTGGCGGGCCTGCCCCGGATCGCGGCCACGTCGGCGCAGGTCGAGGCCGGGCTGCGGGAACGCGTGCAGGACCTGAGGGAACGCGGGGTCACGTGGGTGCGGATCGGTGACGCGCTCGGCATGACCCGGCAGTCGGCTTGGGAGCGGTTCCACGGGTGAGCTCGTGGTCGGGCCGGGACTTCCGGCTGGTCTGGTTCGGGCAGACGCTGTCGGCCTTCGGCAACGGCGTCTCGCAGCTCGCGTACCCGTTGCCGGCACTCGGGTTGACCGGTTCGGCGACGGTGGCCGGTTCGCTCGCGGCGGTGCGGGCGGTGCCGTACCTGGTGCTCGGCCTGCCCGCGGGCGCGCTGGTCGACCGGTGGGACCGCAAGCGCACGATGGTCCTGTGCGACCTGGGACGCGCGGTGAACCTGGCGACGGTGCCGATCGCGCTGCTGCTCGGCGTGCTGACCCCGGCGCACCTGTTCGTGACGGGGTTCCTCGGCGGCGTGCTCTACGTCTTCTTCAGCGCGGCCGAGAGCGCGTGCCTGCCGCACGTCGTGCGTCCCGAGCAGTTGACCGCCGCCCTGTCCGCGCAGGAGACCGGCCAGTCGGCGTGCGGTGTGCTCGCGGGCCCGGTCGGCGGGGTGCTCCTCCAGGTCGGCCGCGGCATCCCGTTCCTGGTCGACGCGGTGTCGTTCCTCGCTTCGGCGCTGTGCCTGGCGTTCGTCCGGGCCGATTTCCAGGACTCGGAGCCGGTCGTGAGGCGGTCGCTGCGGGTGGAGATCGCCGAAGGCGTGCGGTGGCTGTGGGGGCACTCGACGCTGCGGCTGATCTCGCTCACCGCGGCCGGGCTCCAGGTGGCGATCTCGGGTGTCGCGCTGGTGGCGATCGTGACCGCCGGGGACACCTCGTCGGCCGCGATCGGAGGGCTGTTCGGCGCGCTCGGTGTCGGCGGTGTCGTCGGCGCGCTGATCGCACCCCGGCTCCAGGCCCGGCTCGGCCTCGGCGGGCTGCTGCGCGCGGTGCTGTGGCTCCAGGCCGCGCTGTGGGCGCTGATGGCGATCTCGACCTCGCTGGTCGCCCTCGCTGTGGTGCTCGCGCTGTTCACGATCTCGATGCCGTGCTTCGGGATCGCCGCGCTGAGCTACCAGTTGGAGGTCACGCCCGACGCCCTGCGCGGCCGGGTCGGCACCGCGTTCAGGCTGCTCATCTGGGCGGCCACCCCGTTGGGCGCCGCCGCGGCGGG
>DATMCA010001677.1:0-2452 GCA_035559015.1 Umezawaea sp.
GCAAGCCACTCGCACACTCCGCGAACGACCGGCCATGCTTGCGACCGAATGAACTCCTCGTCGCCAGTCAGGTGCGCGTGCCACACGAACGCCAATGCGACGTCGAGCGACACGTGGTCCTCATACCACGACGCCTTGCCATCGCCCGGGGCCGCCTCGTCCCCGGCGGACATGCTCGCCTCCCACGGGAACTGGATCCCGCGACGGCCGTGGAGGTCGGCGTTGCGCCGCGCGGCGTCAAGGGATCGAGATCGGAAGTCGAGCAGAGCACGGGCCGCGTAAGGCTGGAACAAGGTCAGCGGCGGGATGCCGAAGGTCTCGATGTCCCACATGACGTGGCCGTAGTAGTAGTGATAGTCGGTCCACTGGGCGAGCCCGAAGATACTCGTGCTCGAAGGCGAGGCCGCATGGACCGAGGTGTTGAGATAGAAGACCGCGGCGTCGGCGATCTCCTGCCAACGACGTTCTGCACCGACCAGGACAATGCGTCCGCGCCAGATCTCTGCCCACGCGGTTCGGTTGTCGGCGCGGAGCTGCTCCCAGCCGATCTCCTGCGCGCGAGACACGAGCCGCACCGCCTGACGGTCCGGATCGGGGTGCATCTGGCTCGGCACCATTGCCGTCATCTGGCGGATGGTGACGGGCTCCCCAGGCCCTGAGGCGAATCGATACTCGGAAGCCAGTGGTGTGTCCTCGCCCCACTCGCTCCGCATCACCTCGGCCCTGGGAGTCGGCGACTGCGTCACGTAGGCGACGCCGAGTTCGCTGAGACCTCCCAACGTCCGCCAACGCAGCGAGCCGTCAACCGTGGGCTTCGGCTCGACGGGAGTCGCGGTCTTCGGTCGGGCCCATTCGCCGGTGATGCCGGAGGGGTCGACGCCCGCGCGGATGCTGACGTTCGCGGGTGAGTTCGTCCGTACGGTGACCTCCTGAAGCACGATCGTCGGCTCTGTTCGCGAACAGAAGGTGAGCACCGACACCGCTGCACGGGCGTGCTCGCCGTGAAACTCGAACTCCGACAGCAGCTCACCGCAGGAGAAGTCGTAGGCCTGGCGTCGGAAGGTTGTCCGAGTCAGCGACTCACTGAGCCAGAGCCCGTCGATCGCGATGTCGCCCCCGAGGGGGTAGGGCGCGCGCGCCGCGGCCTCGATTCCTGCGGTCGGATGTCGCCCCGACAGACCACTCACGATCGTGACGCCGGGGCGAAGCGGGATGTCGAGGACTCGAAGCCCGATGAGACCGTTGGACAGATATGCCGGCAGCTCGTCGAGGCCGTTGTCCAGGACGGGTGGCGGACTGATCGGGTGTGATGGCATCGAGGAAGGTCTCTCCAAGCTGGTCGGCTGCGTCAGTCAACGAAGACGTCGTCAACCGTCCATTCGTGGTCCTGCCCGCACTCGAGGCAGTCGACCAGCAGATGCCTTCGGTGACGCAACTGCGGAAGGGCGTGGAGTTCGAACCCTGTATCCGCGCTCGTGCCGGCAACGGGGCATCGAATCAGCAGCCGCCTCACGAGGCGTGGGCCACGTCCAACCTGCGCAGGGACGTGTGCGGTCAGTTGCTCAGCCATCGGTGGCTTCCCCCTGGTCTGGTATCAAGCCGCCTGCTGGCAACCGCTGTGCCAGATGTCGGAATCGCCAAACGGTGCCGTGGCATGGCCGCTGCATCGCTGCCGTGGCCGATGCTCAGTGATCGTCCACTCGACCGCCATGGATCCCTCGACTTGTCGACCGCCGCCACAGGGCACGTCAACGTCCTGATCGAAACGCCGCAGGGGCAGCCCAACAAGTTCAAGTACGACACCAAGCTCGGCATGCTGAGGCTGTCACGTGTCCTGCCCGTCGGGATGGTGTTCCCCTACGACTTCGGGTTCCTGCCTGGAACACGCGCCGAAGACGGTGATCCCCTCGACGTCCTGGTGCTGATGGATGCGCCCGCCTATCCGGGCACTGTGGTGGAGGCGAGACTCGTCGGAGTCCTACGTTGCAAACAGGGCAAGAAGGGCCAGCCCGCGGTGCGCAATGACAGGCTCATCGCCGTAGCCACCGAGGCGACGACCCATAACGCTCGGCAACTGCGCGATCTGGACGCGAAGCTCCTAAAGCAGATCGAGGCGTTCTTCGTCGACTACAACCGCATCGCCGGCCGTCGCTTCAAGGTCGTCAGGCGGTCCGGCCGGAAGGCCGCGCTCGCTGTCGTCGCGTCCGCGGCTGCCGACCCGCAAGCGAAACAGCAACTATCCCGGCGCGATCGATAGCCCGTTCACCGACGGCACCGGTCCTGCATTCGGGTGCGCATGACACGGTATGGATATGCGCTCAGCAGCGAGGAGCACCGCCCGGCCGACCTGGTCCGGAACGCCGCAGAAGCGGAGGAGACCGGCTTCGAGTTCGCCCTCATCAGCGATCACTACCACCCTTGGACCGATTCCCAGGGCCACTCCCCGTTCGTG
>DATMCA010001678.1:0-2241 GCA_035559015.1 Umezawaea sp.
ACTGCTCGACCACGGCGTTGAGCTGCGCCAGGCTGAACCGCGGGTCGCGGCGCAAGCCGTTCGCGATCCACTTGTGGCACCAGTCGAACGTGTGCGACTCCCAGCGGCCGAAGTCCTCCGGCCCGCGCTTCTCCGCCGCGGTGCACCAGGCGAACGGCGCCAGCATCAGGTCGTAGCGGCCGAGGTCGTAGCAGGAGCGGATCAGCGCGACCCGGCACGACACCGCCAACTGCCGGTGGTCCGCCGCGTCCGCGACCCGCGCCGCGCGTTCGAGCGCCTCGTGCCGAGGCATGCCCGGCGGCAGGTGGTAGGCCTCGGTGAACTGCTCCTCGGCGGCCAGCTTGTCGGTCATCGGTCCCCCACGGCCCGGTTGAGCAACTCCAGGAACGAACGGTTGAGCGCCGCGGTGTCCTTGGGCCGCATCGGGCGCCGCGCCTGGAGCAGCGCGTGCACGTACAGCGATTCGACCGTCAGCTCGACCAGCGCGGGGTCGGACAGCGCGGCCAGCCTGCGCACCAACGGGTTGCGGCAGTTGAGGACCAGCTGCTGGCTCGCCGTCGACGCCTCCCCCACCAGCTCGCCGAGCAGTTCCGCCCACAGCGGGTCCGCGTCGTCGGAGATCTCCTCCGTGTCGCGCTTGCGCTCACCGTCCACATTGGAGATGAGCAGCGCGGGCAGTGACACGGGGTCGTAGTCGCGGGTCACGGCCTCGCAGTCGTGGCGGTCCAGCACCCCGCGGGCCTCGGCCAGCCGCGACTTCAGCTCGGAGTCGAACAGCGGCTCCGGGTGGTCCAGCGCGGCCAGCAGTTCACCGGGCGCGACCTGGCGGGCGGCGACGGAACCGTCCAGCGCCACCAACCGGTCCAGGATCTCCACGTCGTAGGCGTACCCGGCGTTGAGCAGGCCGATGCCCTGCGCCTGCGCGACCGGCGCGAGCTGGCGGAACTCGTCCACGTTCGGCACGTACAGGACGGTGCCGTGCATCCGGCGGAACTGCCGCAGCGGCACCGCGCCCTCGGTCGTCTCGAACGGCAGCCAGCGCTCGACCAGCCGCAGCATCTCGTCGTCCGCCCGCGCCAACGACTTGATGCCGAGGTGGTGCGCGGACAGCAGTTGCGACGTGCGGTCCGGGTCGGTCGCGTCCAGGCGCACCAACCAGTCCCGCACCTGCTTGCCCAGTTCGTCGCGCACGGCCAGCAGGGTTTCGTCCTGGTACAGGGATTCACGGCTCGCGGTCGGCCGCAGCGCCGACGAGTCGACCACGCAGCGCACGAAGTACGCCCAGTCCGGCAGCAGCCCCTCGACGCCGTCGCCGACCAGCATCCGCTTCAGGTACACGCGGTGCGACTGGCGCGTGCCGGGGTGCACGCCCTCGGGCAGCACGAACGCGACCCCGGACAGGCCCACCGTCGGCACCTCGATCGGGATGGCGTCGAACGGCCGGAACCCGAACAGCTTCTCGCCGTAGTCGGCCATCCGCTCGGTCAGGTCCGAGCCGGTCTCCTCCGACCGCCTGCCCCACGGCAGCTCGCCGGTCGTCGCGACCTCGCCCGCGACGTGCACCGCGACCGGCAGCAGGTCGCCGTACTCGGTCACCAGGGCCCGCACCATGTCCGTCGTCAGCCAGTGCTCGGCGTCGCGGTTCGGCACCAGCTCGATCGTCGTGCCGATCGCGTCGTGCGCGCTGTCGTCGACCTCGACCCGGTAGTTGCCCGACGCGTCGGCGGTCCAGCGGATCGCCGGACCGCCGCGGGCTGACCGAGTGGTCAGCCTGATCTCCTCGGCGACCAGGAAAGCGGACAGCATGCCGACGCCGAACTGCCCGAGGAAACCCTGCCGCGTGAACCCCAGGTCGTCTCGTTTCGACGTCCGCCCGAGGGTCGACAGGAGGTCGTGCACCTCGCCCTCCGACAGGCCGACGCCGGTGTCCGTGACGCGCAGCACACCCCCCGCCGTCTCGATGGGCTCGATGCGCACCTCGGCGGGCGCGTCCGGGTCCAGAGCGCGGCGCGCGGTGATGGCGTCGACCGCGTTCTGCAGCAGTTCCCGCACGTAGACGCGGGGACTGCTGTACAGGTGGTGGCTCAGGAGATCGATCATCCCGCGCAGGTCGACACCGAAGGTGTGGGACATGGGTGTGCTGCTCACCTCGGGGTCGCGTGGTCTGAGCCTCGGATCCTAGTGCGCCGCACGCCCCGACAGGCGGTCGTTTCCACTAGCCGGGCATGTGCAGCACCTCCA
>DATMCA010001679.1:0-2297 GCA_035559015.1 Umezawaea sp.
ACGAGCGCGCGGTCGCGCTCGGCGACGCGGACGCGCTGGGCGACGGCTCGTTGAAGATCCCCGAGAGCGGCAACGGCGTACCGGACATCCTGGACGAGGCCCGCTGGGAGGTCGAGTTCCTGCTGAAGATGCAGGCGCCCAACGGGATGGTGCACCACAAGATCCACGACGCCAACTGGACCGGCCTGCCCACGCTGCCCGCCCAGGACGCCCAGCCGCGCAGGTTGTCGGCCGTGAGCACGGCGGCCACGCTGAACACGGCCGCGGTGGCCGCCCAGTCCGCCCGGATCTGGAAGACCATCGACCCTGCGTTCGCCGCGAAGACCCTGGCGGCGGCCGAGAAGGCCTACGCGGCGGCGAAGGCGAACCCGAACGTCCTCGCCGACCCCAACGACGGCACGGGCGGCGGCACCTACTCCGACGGCACGGTGTCCGACGAGTTCTACTGGGCCGCGGCGGAGCTGTTCACCACGACCGGCGGTGCCGCCTACCGCGCCGACGTCACCGGGTCACCCCACTACAAGGGGCAGAGCCTGAGCACGCGCGGCTTCGACTGGGCGTCGACGGGTCCGCTCGGCGACATCACGCTCGCCGTGGTCCCGAACGGCCTGCCGCGCGCGGACGTGGCCGCGATCAGGTCGGCGTTCACCACGACCGCGGACGCCCACCTGGCCCAGATGGCCACCGCGGGCTACCCCGTGCCCTACCGGAACCCGGACGGCTCCTACGACTGGGGCTCCAACGGCCTGGTCGCGAACAACGCCGTGGTCCTGGCGCTGGCCAACGACTTCACCGGTGACGCCAAGTACCGCGAGGGCGTCTACCGGACGATGGACTACCTGCTGGGCCGCAACCCGACGGGCTACTCCTACGTCACCGGCTACGGCGACCAGCCGGTCCGCAACGTGCACCACCGGTTCTGGGCCAACCAGCTCGACCCGTCGCTGCCGACCGCGCCGCCCGGCGTGCTTTCCGGCGGCCCGAACAGCGCCCTCCAGGATCCGATCGCTGCCCGGCTGCTCCAGGGCTGCAAGCCGCAGAAGTGCTTCGTCGACCACATCGAGGCGTACTCGCTCAACGAGGTGACGGTCAACTGGAACTCCGCGCTCGCGTGGGTCGCGAACTGGGCCGCGGAGAAGTCCGGCGGCAAGGCCGGCTGCGAGGTCGAGTACCGGTCGTCCAAGTGGGGTTCCGGCCAGGTCGCCACCGTCAAGGTGACCAACACCGGCGCGAAGGCCTGGGACGGCTGGACGTTGGGCTTCGGCTTCCCCGGCGGTCAGCGGATCACCAATGGCTGGTCCGCGACCTGGGAGCAGGACGGCACCGACGTGAGCGCCACCAGCCTGCCGTGGAACGCGAAGGTGGCACCGGGCCGGTCGGCCTACCTGGGCTTCGTCGCCACGTCGGGGGCCACCGACGCTGATCCGACGACGTTCCGGGTCGGCGGGAAGGTGTGCTCGACGGGCTAACGGGGTCCGAACCGCATCCGGAACGACACGACCGACAGGCCCAGGAACGGCTTCAGGCCGTTGAGCCACCCGAGTGGTCCGTCGGGGGCGGTCCGCCAGCGCACACCGGCGAACCGCCCCCGGCCGCTCGCCCGCACCGGGGTGCGGGCGAGCGTGCCGTTCAGCGTCTGGAACACCGAGCCCGCGATCAGGAGCGGCACGCCTCGCCCGTACGAGGTGTGCCGCGCCTCCGCGATGCCGACGGCGTTCGCGCTGAACGCGGGTGCGGGGACGACCGTGAGATCGGCCAGCTCCTTGGGGATCCCCCACAGCTCCCGGCCGCCGGCCCTCGACTGCGGGCTGTCCACCCAGATGTGCGTGATGGACAGTCCCGGCTTGGCCCCTCGCCGGACGAGGACTCCGACGAGCAGTTCGTGGTACGCCACCAGGCTTCCCGGCAGGTAGTCCACGAACACCGTCGTCACCAGCGCGCGGCCGAACGCCGTGACCGCCCGGACGCCGTCGGGCAGCGCGGGCAGGTCGCGGACGCGGACCGTCCACAGCGACACGCAGCCGTGCCCGTGCAGGTCCCACGGCTCGGGCGGGTACTCGGCGTCCACGGGAGGGTCCTCACCTCGGGGTCAGGGGCAGGCGCAGCGCGCCGGGGGCGGTGTGCGGCACGACCGGGTGCCGGGGCGCGACCGGCGCGACCCGGACGTAAGGCGAACCGGGTACCGGGCGCGGGTCCGGCTCGCCCAGGTTCGGCCAGAGCGACGCCGCGCGCTCGGCGAGCGCGGTGATCGTCAGCGACGGGTTGACGCCGGGGTTCGCGGGGATGGTCGAACCGTC
>DATMCA010001680.1:0-8402 GCA_035559015.1 Umezawaea sp.
TCGCTCCCGGTCCCGGCCTCGCCGACGACCCGCACGTCGGACTGGCTGTCCAGGGCGACGCGGAAGCTCTCCCGGATCATCGCCTGGTCGTCGACCACCAACACCCTGATCATCACGCGGTGTCCTCCTCGTGCAGCGGCAAGCCCGCGACCACCACGAAGCCCCCACCGGGCGTACGCCCCGCGGTGAGTTCGCCGCCCAGCACCCGCGCCCGTTCGGCCATGCCGACCAGACCGTGGCGCGGACGCGCCGGATCGTTGTCGAGCGCGGGCCGGGTCGCGGCGGCGTTGCGCACCTCGACCCACAGCACGTCGCCGCGAGTGGTGATCTCGACGGTGACCGCGCCGCCGGGGGCGTGCCTACCGCTGTTGCTCAGCGCCTCCTGGACGATCCGGTACGCCGACAACCCCACGCCCGCGGGCACCGGGCCGACGTCGACCCGGAGGGTGACCTCCGCGCCGGTCTCGCGGAACCGGGCCACCATGCCCTCCACATCGGACAAACCGGGCTGCGGTGCGGCACCGTCGCCGTCGTCGGCGCGCAGCACCACCAGCATCCGCCGCATCTCGGTCAGCCCGTCGCGGGCCATCCGCTGGATCACATCCAGCTCCTCGATCATCTCCGGCGCCAGACCCGGCAGCCGGTACGACACCGCGTCGGTGCGCAGGACCAGCGCGGACATGTGGTGGCTGACCACATCGTGCAACTCCCGCGCGATGCGCGTCCGCTCCTCCAACGCGACCAGGCGGGTCTGCTCGGCACGGCGCACGCCGTCCGCGTCCCGGCGTTGCCGCAGCACGGTGCCCAGCACGACGGCGCCGAGTTCGAGCACGACGGGAAGCGGCGCGTCACCCCAGTCCGCGAGGCGCGTCCAGCTCGCCACGAACGTGACCGCCACGACCGCCGCCACAACGACGGCGTTGTGGCGCAACGCGATCCGGTACAGCAGGAACCCGACCGCCACCGTGAGGCCGATCGTCCACGGCCAACCCCACTCCGACTCGGGACCGGTGTGCGCGCCGTACGCGTACGGCAGGAAAACCACCAGCGGCAGGGAGAAGAACCACGAGGCCAGGAGGTGCCGCGCCGCGAGGAGCACGGGCACGGCCGTCTCCACTCCACTGACGAGGACCACCGCGTACAGGCCGTCAGGGCGGTAGAGGCTCCTCGGGACCACCGCGAGGAGGAAGCACAGGAGCGCCATCAGGTGCGTCGCCGTGATCCGGCCGGCCACCGCGGACCTGATGTCGCGCAGCCGCTCCACCCGCCCACAGTATCGGGTCCCGGCCACGGACCTGTCACCGGCGCAGCACGGTCAGCGGCAGTGCTGCGTGCTTTGATGACGGGCGAGGCCACGGAGGGAACACAGGGAGCAGGCGACGGCGGACCAGACGATCCACGAGTTCGGTGCGAGGTCGGTCGCGACTCTGCCGTCCGTCCGGTTCAGGCCCTGCTGGAGCACTTCATTGAGCCAGCAGACGTGCCGCGGCATCGGCCAAGGGCTGGAAAACCGGCTTGGTGACGGTCGTGAACAGGTTTGTCAGGTCGGTGCCGGCCTTCTCCGGTGAGCCGGTGTCGAAAGGAGGTTGCGGGTCGTACTCCATCCCCAGTTGGACGAATTCGGCAATGTCGCGGCCCAGGACCTCCGCGACCACTGTCAGTCCGAAGTCGATTCCTGCTGTGATGCCGCCGCCGGTGATCCGGTTGCGGTCCATGCAGACGCGCTCGGTGGACACTTCGACGCCGAGGCTTTTCAGGACTTCCCGCGTCGCCCAGTGCGTTGCGGCGCGGTAGCCGTCCAGCAGTCCCGCTGCCGCGAGGACGAGCGCCCCGCTGCACACCGACGTGACATACCGTGCTGTCGTGGCGCGAGCGCGCAAGAAGTCGCACAGCTCGGTGTTCGACATGGCGTCGCTGACTCCGCCGCCAGGTACGCAGATGATGTCGACGTGCTGCGGACTCTGATCGATCGTGACATCAGGTGTGAGACGGAGGCTGGTGTCCGTGCTGATCGACGTGAGGGTCTCGGCGATGAGCTGGACGTGCATGCCGGCGAGCGTGAACACCGTGTGCGGGCCGATGACGTCGAGCAGCGTGACGCCGTCGAACACGAGGATGCCGACAGTCACCGCGGGCATGGCGGGCTTGTCGGGAATCAACGCAGGTCTTTGCTCAATCATGGATCTCCGCAACTGAGAGAAGGTGGGCATCGAGCGCTGGGTCCCGCAACGCACCGGCGAGGCGATACGGCTGACCACGGTGGTGATCCAGCTGGTTCGATCGTGGTGCCATCACCTACCTGCCGGCTATGGGCACGATTGCCGTTCTGCGACAGTTTTCTGCCACTGCCGCTGCGGGACCACATCCTTGGCGGCTGCCTGGGGGCGGGTGATCGCCGTGCCGCTGGTTGTGGCAACAATGGCGCGGAGGTCGGCATTTCAGAATCTGGTGGTCGTCCCCGAACCTGTGCAGAGTCGTTGTCATGATCCGGATTCCGGCATTGCTGTCCGAGCCCCACGCTGCGGAGACCCTTGATTTCCTGAGATCCGCGGTCGCCGAGCCGGTGGCCAACCACTGCATCCGCTCGTACGTCTACGCGGAGCTCCTCGTCGACCAGTGGCACATGCGAAGCCATGACGACTACCGCCCTCTCGAGGTGTTCTACGCGGTGGCACTGCACGATGTCGGGCTCGGTCCCGTCGGAGAACGACAACCAGACCGGTTCGAAGTCGCCAGCGCTGACCTGGCAGGCGAGTTCCTGCAGCGTCACGGGGTCGATCAGACCTCGATCGACCGGATCTGGGACGCCATCGCACTGAACACCTCTACCGGCATCGCACACCGCCGCAACCTGCTGTGCCGCCTCACGGCCGTGGCGACGGGCGTCGACTTCGGCGCCGACTCGGACTTCGTCACCGACGACATGGCGGCCGATCTGCACAGCCGTTACCCGCGTCTGCGCACGGCGTCGTCCATGCACGCCGCTATCGTCGGGCAGGCGAAAGCCAACCCCGCCAAGGCTCCGCTCGCCTCACTGGCCCTCTATCTCCTCACGACCGAGAACATGGGCCATGACCGGAACATAGCGGCCCGATGGGGAGACTGAGCATGACGCGAACCACGGTAGAAGGCGTATCCGCCGGTCGTGGTCCCGTGGAGTGACGCTTCGTTGATTTGCGGTAGTTTCCCGGCATGGCCGGCCACCGCGTCACGTTGCTCGCCCTCGAAGGAGTTCTGGCATTCGAGTTCGGCATGCCGCTCGCGATCTTCGGATCCCTCGACGACCTGTATGAGATGTCCGTGGTGACACCGACGCAAGCCGGCGTCACCACGGACGGCGGCCTGCGCCTGTCGGGGGCGGGCACGCTGACGGACTTGATGTACGCGGACACGGTGATCGTGCCCGCGTACGCCTTCGAACAGGGCCTGCCGCCGCACGTGGCCGACGCACTCCGGAACTGCCTGCAACGATCGAAGCGCGTGGTGTCGCTCTGCGTCGGCGCTTTCGCCCTCGCCCAGTCGGGACTGCTCGGACAGCGGCGAGCGACAACGCACTGGATCCACGCCGAGCGTCTCGCACGAGAGCACCCGGACGTCATCGTCGATCGCGACGTGCTCTTCGTCGACGAGGAGACCGTGCTCACCTCCGCCGGCACGTCCGCGGGCATCGATCTCTGCCTGCACCTGATCCGCAAGGACTTCGGTGCGGCAGTCGCCAACCAGGCCGCGCGCAACGCTGTGGCCGCCCCGCACCGCGACGGCGGCCAAGCACAGTTCATCAAGCGCCACCTCCCTCCGGCACAGGGCGGCACCACAGCCGCGACCCGTGCTTGGGCGCTCGAACGGCTCGCCGAACCGCTGGTTCTCCGGCAGCTGGCGGTGCACGCGCACCTGTCCCAGCGCACGTTCATCCGCCATTTCGTCGCTGAGACCGGGATGCCACCGATGAAGTGGCTGGCCGTGGCACGCATCGATCACGCGAAGCAGCTTCTGGAACAGACCGACGCCTCGATCGACGAGATCGCCCGCGACAGCGGTCTCGGTACCGCGGCCAACTTCCGAGCTCGTTTCTCCCAGAACTGCGGGCTTTCCCCTTCTGCCTACCGCAGGGCCTACGGCCACGCCCACAGTTCCCCGGCCGTATAGCGGTCGCTACCGCGGCTTCCACTTCGGCGCTACCTGCCTGACACAGCACCGCAGGACGGTGGCCAGCCGGCGACCGCCGTGCCGGGTTTCTTCTGTCCGCCTTGGGGCCGGGCCTGTCGAGCCACGTTCGACCAGTGGCAACAAGGAATCGCATGTTGGCGAAATCGCCCGTCGTCATCACGGTGTGGACCGGCGATCATCATCCCGAGCAGGCACAACCGGGCGCCACCTCAAGGCCGCCGGTCGCCATCCGAACCCCTGAGAGGGATGAGAAAGTGACGAGGAACGCGGAACCTGTTCTGCAACGGCCCGTTCACGGCAAGCCACCTGAAGTGGGCATGATGCTGTTCGACAAGGTGACGATCCAGGACTTCATCGGCGCGCACACGTTCTTCGTCGTCTCCGGGATGAAGGTTCACCTCGTACACGAGACGTTGGAGCCCGTCATGTCCGACACCGGCGTGGCGATCATCCCCGACACCACGCTCGATGACTGTCCGAAGCGTCTCGACGTCCTGTACGTGCCGGGCGGCGATGTCAGCGATCTGCTGCGAGACAAGACGAAGCTGGATTTCCTGGCCGACCGCGGACTGAACGCGCGGTACGTGACGGCTGTGTGCATGGGTTCCATCGTCCTCGCCGCCGCGGGCCTGCTGGACGGCTACCGTGCGGCGACGCACTGGGCCACCCGACCCGAACTGGCTCGCCTCGGTGTTGACGTTTCCACCGAACGCATGTGCGTCGATCGCAACCGGATCACCGGGGGCGGTCTCACCGCGGGCATGGACTTCGGATTGATGTTGTTGGCCGAGATCTTCGGCGAGGACGTCGCACAGCTCGCCCAACTCGGCATGGAGTACGACCCCGCGCCACCTTTCGACGCCGGCAACCCGGAACGCGTCAGCGCCGAGGTCATGGCCCAGTTCCAGAGCATCGGCGGTGGTGTCGAACAACGCCTGACGGACGCGGTCTCGCACATCCTCGACAACCGGGGCGCGCTCGAGCCCCGACCTTCCCACGGCTGATCGCGCTCGAACGCGGAACTCTGCCGAGCGCAAGCACGGACAGCCGACGACCGGTCATGGCAAGAAGAAATCGCAGAACGGCAATCGCAACTCTCGCGTGCGGCGATCACGAAAGCCACGATTCCCGTATGGAACACGCACCCGCACCAGGCCTTACCGACCCGGCCTTGCTGTCATCGCCCCTGCGCACGCTCGCGGTCGAACGAGTTTTGTCGAGCGAGGAAACCTCAATCGCCCACCACAGTCTGCGCGCCTACTTCTTCGCCACCAAGCTGGCCGAGCACCGCCGGCTCCAGCGAGATGTCGACTACGACGACGACGCGCTGTTCTTCGCCACCGTACTTCACGACCTCGGGCTGACGAACGAGGGCGATGCTCGTCCGGACCGTTTCGAGATCGCCGGCGCCGATCTTGCCGTCGAGTTCCTGCGCGAGCACGGGGCGTCGCCGGAAACCGCCGACATCGTCTGGGAGGCGATCTCGCTCCACACCGTCCCCGGGGTCGCACAGCGCAAGGGCATCATCTCTGAACTCACGTTCGCCGGCAGCGCCCTCGACTTCGGACAGGAATCCGACTTCCTGTCCGACGAGGAAGCCGCAGTCATCAACGACGCATTCCCCCGACTGGACGTCACGAGCGTCATGACCGGCGTCGTCGTAGGACAGGTCGAGCGCAATCGCGCCAAAGCCCCGTACCTCTCGGCCGCTGACACCTTCTACCGCTCCGTTCATGGACTTGAACTCGACTTCATCACACGGTGGGGCGTGTCCTGATCCCGTGCTGTCCGACGTCTCGGCGTCGGGCAGCGATCTGCAGTGCCCGACTCGTGAGGATCCCACTGTGTCCGGAGTCCGATATTCGGGGTCGAGGCTCCAGTGTGATCGTCAGGACGAGGGCATGAGGCGGGGCGCGTTGGCAGATCGGTGCCAGGTGGACCGTTCGAATTGATACGGCCGGCGCGAATCCGTCGGAGGTTGACGATCAAGCGACTGCCGTCGCCGAACAGGTCGTGGCTGGCGTTTCGCCATGCCTGAACAAGAGGACGTGATGGTGGCCGGGACGTCGGCCACCGGGACCTGGCACCTCGTCATCGACACACCGGTGGGCACGCAGCACAGCAGCCTCGAACTGTCCATTCGCGACGGTGTGCTGCACGGAGTCGTCCGGGACGACAAGCACGACGAGGCGATCGCGCTCACCGCTCTGTCCGTGGACGGCGATCGGCTGACCTGGACACAGACCATCCGCAAGCCCATCCGCCTCACCCTCGCCTTCGACGTCACGATCGAAGGCGACGGGTTGTCCGGCCGCGCGAAGGGCGGCAGGCCACCGAGTTCGAGGGTCACCGGATGGCGCACCGCTCCGGCGTGAGGACCTCCCAGCCGCACGAACCCCACAGTCCCATCACCGAACTCGACCAACACCCACTTGCCGACCACACGCAGGCATCACCATGACCAAACTCATCCCGCTGCCCGACAGCGCCCTGCGCGACCGCGATCGGACGCCATCCGAAACGGCGGCCGTGTACATCGTCCTCGCCGCCTACGGGCGACTCGGACCGCGCACCGGGGACCTACACCCTGCCGTACTACTGCGCGGACACCGTCCTGGTCCTCGAACGCCTGGTGGGACGCCCGAGCTTCGTCGCGGGGTTCTCCCTCGGCGGCATGGCCGCCTGGAAGCTCGCCCAGGACCGACCGGACTTGCTCACGGGCGTGTTCATGGAAGAGCCGATCGTCTTCACCGAAAAGATCTACTCGGGCCCACTGCCGGAGATGTTGCGCGGCACGGTCGAGCAGAGCGAGGAGTGGATCACCCGCCGCACCACCCGACGATGCCGCGGTCGTCGCGCGGACCCACCCGGACATCCGGACGCACCGGGTGGTCACGGCGGGGCACCACGATCATCGGGCGCGCGTCGTACCTGAAGCTGCTGACCGCCGCACTCCGCTGACAGTCGGCCGTCTCCCACCCGCGGTCAGCGGAAGTGCACACGGGCGATCACGCACCGTGTGCACTTCCGCATGTCCGGCGTCGAGGTGTTCACGTGTGCACTGTCGCGGACGAACGGTGAAGCGCGAACGCGCGCACCACCGCGTCGACCACCCGCCGCAACAGAGAGGTCACCACCCGGCCCGGAGCGAGCGCTGTCACCCCGTCAGGGGAGTTACGTCCTGCTCCTGCTGACGGCGTGCTACACGTTCAGCCAGGTGGACCGCGCCATGAAACTGACGGAACAACCCGTCGGACGGACTCTTCCAGGGCCGTCTCCGCTTCGGCCATCGGCCGGGTGACATGACGTCGACATCACCTCGTCCTACCAGGTGAAGCACTTGAAGAGTTCTTCAAGTGCAAATATGATGGAGTCCTCAAGCGCGAATCGCACAGGGGAGCGTCGAGATGAGCGAGTTCACCAGCACCATGCGCGGCCGGGTCGAGTCCGCGCGCCACTCCGTGCGGCTGGCCCACTCGAACGGCGACCACGTGCTCGCCGACCTGCACGAAGCGGACCTGCGGAACCTGGAACGCCTCGCCCGTGAACACGGGGTCGATGTCGGCACCCCGGTACCGCAACTCACCGGGCTCAGCACTGAGCAACGCCCCTCTTGAGCACGCGAGGTGGCGCCGGCGCTCGATCACTGCTGCCCGGCAGATCGGAACTGAGGTCGTTGGCGCGATCGCCGCGCCACGACCTGGTGGCCGGCGTGACGGTCGCGATCGTCGCACTGCCACTGGCGCTGGGATTCGGCATCGCTTCCGGGCTCGGCGCGGCGGCCGGACTGGTGACGGCCATCGTGGCCGGTGCGGTGGCGGCGGTCTTCGGCGGTTCCAGCCTCCAGGTGTCCGGGCCGACCGGGGCGATGACCGTGGTGCTGGTACCGATCGTGGCCGCCTACGGCCCCGGCGGAGTGCTGACGGTCGGGCTGATGGCGGGGGTCCTGCTGATCGCGCTGGCAGTGGCGCGCGCCGGCCGCTACATGCGCTACGTGCCCGTGCCGGTAGTCGAGGGGTTCACCCTCGGCATCGCGGGCGTGATCGCGTTGCAGCAGGTTCCCGCCGCACTGGGGGTGCCCACTCCACACGGGGAGCAGATCGCGCTCGTCGCGGCCAAAGCGGTCGCCGACTTCGGCGCGAACCCGAACTGGCACGCCGTCGCCCTCTCGGTCGGAGTGGCGCTGGTGATGCTGCTCGGAGGCCGCTGGCGGCCGAAGGTCCCGTTCTCGCTGA
>DATMCA010001681.1:0-7328 GCA_035559015.1 Umezawaea sp.
GACCTCGTGATCTGTTGTCGGGCGCCCGATGTGCGACCTGTCGTGGCGGGGAGTCAGGTCAGCGGTGACGCGGCGGTCGGGTCGAGCAGCAACTCCTCGACGTCGACGATGTCGCCGACGTCGAAGCCGCGCATGTCCGCCGCGAACTCGGGGCCGGCCATGTACGCGGCGGTGACCTCGCCGGGGTCGGCGCCGTCGGGGTAGGCGATCAGGGCGATCAGGCGGTGCGCGTCGGCGTTGTGGTCGGTCCAGATCCCGTGCGTGGTGACGCCGAACGCGCGCAGGCTCGGGATGTGCCGCGGCCAGTGCACGGTCGCGTAGTCGTGGAGCGCTTCGGCCGTTCGCAGCGTGTAGGTCCTGAGCTGGAACACGGTCGTCGGATTCCTTTCGGTCGGGCCGGGGGTCAGCCGATAAGGCTGAGTAGTGGGTGCGATGTCATGCCAGGGCCGTCTCGGGTCCACCGAGCGGCGGCAGGGCGCCGATCTGCTGGAACATCTGCATCAGGTTCAACTGGTCCCAGTGCTCGACGAACATGCCGTGCTGGACGCGCCAGATGTCGATGCTGCGCATCTCGACGGGCTTGCCGGTGGCGGGGATGCCGAGCAGGTCTCCGGTGTGGGTGCCGCGGTAGGTGAAGCGGCCCACGACGCGGTCACCCGAGACGACCAGGTCTTCCATGGTGACGACCACGTCGGGCAGGCCGGTGAAGAACGCGGTCCAGAACTGGCGGTTGGCCTCGCGACCGTCGGCGACGAAGTCGTTGTGGTTGGTGTAGTCCTCGGCGATGAAGCGGTCCACGAGGTCCGGGTTGTGGGTGTTGGTCATCTCGACGAAGTAGTCGGCGAGCCGGCGTTCAGGAGTGCTCATGTCAGTGCCCTTCACGTAGTTAGCGTTGCTAGCACTAGCAACGCTAACCCTCCACCACGCTCTCGTCAATAGCACCGCTAAATATGGCTAGCGGTGCTAAAGTCAGCTATGGCCATCGAAGACCGCCGACAGCGCGAGCGCATCGCCCGTCGCCAGCTCATCACGGCGACTGCGCGCACCCTGGCCGAAAGCGAAGGCTGGGATGCGGTCACCACGCGCAGGTTGTCCACCGAGATCGAGTACAGCCAGCCGGTGCTGTACAAGCACTTCGGGTCGATGGAGGGCATCGTCGACGCGGTCGCCCTCGAGGGCTTCGCCGAACTCGCCGACTCGCTGCGCGCGGCCCGCCGCGACAGCGCCGCGCCCGACGACGAACTCAGCCGGGTCGCCGCCGCGTACAGCGACTTCGCCACGAACAACCCCGCGCTCTACGACGCGATGCTCATCCGGTCCACCCGACTGCGCTTCGCCACGGACGACACCCCGACACCGCTGGTCCAAGCGTTCAGCGAACTGCGCGAGGCAGTGGCCACCATCGCCGCCGGGCGCGACGTCGACACCCTCACCGAGGTCTTCTGGGCGGCACTGCACGGTTTGGTCATGCTCAGCCACGGCAACCGGTTGCGCCCTGATCACGACACCGACCGCGTCGAGGCCCTGATCGCCCAGTTCCGCGGCACGGGGGCCCTTGGGACAACGACAGGTCATGAAGCCAGCCCTGATAGTTGATCTTCCGCGTCGGTGGAGTTGATGTCGCTCCACAAGGGACTGTCCACAAATGACATCTCCAGCGGGGAGCAGCTGTGCATGTGGACGGTTCGTGCGCCGCCGCGAGGTGCGGTCGAAGCGGCCCGCACCTCCGCGCAAGGCTGCCGCGATGAGGTGGCGTGCGGCACGATGCCTTCCCCTTGATAAGTGGCGGACCCCGCCATATCGTGGCGAAGGCAAAGTGGCGTGCCACGCCACTTACGTCGGAGGGTAGTTCCATGCGCGCAGTCCAGTTCGACCGGTTCGGACCTCCCGAGGTGCTCCACCTCAACGAGGTCGCCACCCCCGAAGCAGGCCGTGGTGAGGTTCTCGTCGAGGTCCACGGCGCGAGCGTCGGCGGTGGGGAGACCGCGTTCCGGGCCGGAAAGCTGCGGCGGGTCCTCCCGCACCGCTTCCCGCAAGGGACCGGCAACGACTTCGCGGGGCGGATCGCGTCCGTCGGCACCGGTGTCGACGGGTTGAGCGTCGGTGAGGCGGTGTGGGGTCTCATGCCGTACCGGAGGTTCGGCAGCATCGCCGACCACGTCGTCGTCCCCGCACATCGCGTCGCCACCGCTCCGGCCGACGTCGACCTCGTCGAGGCCGCCGCGCTCCCGTCGGTGGGGACCACCGCGGTCACGGCGCTCGTGCACAAGGCAGGTCTGCGGCGGGGTGAGCGACTGCTCGTCCGCGGCGCCGGCGGCGGGGTGGGGTCCGTGGCGGTGCAACTCGGCAAGGCTCTCGGAGCACACGTCACGGCGCTGGTCAGCGGGCGGGACCTCGACTGGATCCGAAACCTGGGCGCCGACGTGGCGTTCGACTACCGAGCGACGCCACCCGAGCAGCTCGACCGGTTCGACGTCGTGCTCGACAACGTCGGCACGAACCTCGGCGCCTATCGCCGGTTGCTCACCCCGCAGGGCCGCATGGTGCCACTCGCGCTCGACGCGGATCACCTGGGCAGGTCGCTGGCCTACTCCGCCTGGGTCGGCGTGACCGACCGGCGGGTGAAGGTGTTCAGCAACAACCCGTCCGCTGAGAGGATCGCCGAACTCACCCGGTACGTGGAGTCGGGAGCGATCCGGCCGATCGTCGACACGGTGTTCCCGATGGCGGAGGTGGTCGAGTCCCACCGACGGCTCGAAGCGGGTGGGGTGCGGGGGAAGTACGTCATCTCGACCCGGCCGGTCGCCGGGTCGGAGACGTGAGCGGGTGTCGGTCGACAGGTGGTCGACCGACACGCCCGTCTACTCGGTGTTCGCGTGGATGGCGGTCAGGATCGGTGTGCGGGACGCCGTCCTGGCAGGCCAGAACGAACCTGTTCGTGACCCAGGCGACGGTCAAGACCCACCTGGCGAACGTGCAGCGGAAACCGGCCGTGCGCAACCGGGTGGAGATCGCCGCACGGGCGTGGCGGACGGGGTTGTGCTCCCAGAAGAGGACCGGCCACACTTTCCGCGTGCTCGCGCCGAAGCCGTCGCGCCGCGCGGACCGGTCACTCGTCGCAGGCCGCCGTTGGTCACGGCGGCGGTGAGGACGGTGCTCAGCGGGCCAGGACGGTGTCGAGCCAGTCGAACGTGCGCTGGTGGAAGAGGAACAGCGCGCCTTCGTGGCAGTGCTCACCGGCGCCCTCGTCCTCGCGGAACAGGATCAGCTCCTTCTCGCAGGTCAACTCGTCGAGCACGCGTTGGGGCTGGCCGGCGAAGAACTGGTCGTTCTCGGCGTCGAGCACCAGTGTCGGGCAGGTGATCCGGTCGGCGACGCCGGCCACGGTGTAGGCCTTGGTGGCGTCGACCACCTCGTCGAAGGTGGCCAGTCCGAAGGTCCACCTCCCGTTGCGCACCACCCAGCGGGCCTGGGTGTTGTGCGCGACGAACGCGTCGAGGCCTCCTTCTGCCGACGCGGCGAGCCGGGCGACGGCGGTGAAGGGCTCGTGCAGGTCGTAGATGCCGTCGTAGAGCACGCAGGCGGCGATGCGGTGCTCGAACGCGGCCGCTCGCGCGGCGAGGTAGCCGCCCATGCTCATGCCGATCAGCACGAGCCGCTCGCCGTCCACCTCCGGCAGGGACAGGGCGAGGTCGACGGCGGGGGTGACCACGGCCTCCCAGTCGTGCCGGAAGCGCAGCCCCTGGTCGCGGAGCGGTGCGCCCTGACCTGGCCCGTCGAAGGCCAGGACGTTGTAGCCGCGGCGCAGCGCCCCCGCGGCGATCGCCGGGTAGCTCTCCTCCAGCGTGGAGTCGAACCCGCCGTGGAAGAGCACGGTGGGCCGCGGCACGCCCGAGTCGTCGACGAGGAACAGGTAACCGGGCAGCGTGGTGCCCTCGTAGGGGATGCGCACGGCGCGGGCCGGGGTGTCGAGCAGCGGAACGGCGTCGGCGAAGGTCTGCCGGGAGGACTCGGCCAGCCGCGTGGACTCCTCGTCGTGGGCGGGGTCGTCGCGGCGGTAGAAGTCGGCGACCCGGTAGTAGTTCGAGGCGCGCAGCAGCGCTTCGCGAGCGCTGACCCGGTGCCCGGCCGCCAGGGCGTCGCGCCCGATGCCCTCGATGCGTGCGGCGGTCGCGGCCCACTGGGCCGACCAGGCCGCTTCGTCACCCTCGGGGATCCGTCGGCAGGTGACCAGGACTTCGCCCAGGTCGGCGCCGGCGTAGGCGATGTACCCCGCGGCGCGCAACGCCTCGAACGAGAACGACTCGTCGTCGAAGAGGAACTTCATCGGATACCTCCCGATCACTAGTGGAACGCTACCGTTCCGTTCCATCAGCCATCGCAATGGAACGCAACCGTTCCGTTCGCTAAACTCGGGAGGTGTCCAAGAGCGAAGAGGGAACCCGGCAGGTGACCGGCGGGGCCGTGTTGCGGCGGCAGGTGACCGACGCGATCACCGAGGCGGCCTTCGCCGAACTCGCCGAGACGGGGTACGCGCGGACGTCGATGGACGCGGTGGCCCGGCGGGCCGGCGTCGGCAAGGCCGCGCTCTACCGGCGGTGGTCCTCGAAGCAGGCGATGCTGGCCGAACTGATCCGCGACAAGGTCACCGGGTCGTTGCCGCCGGTCCCGGACACCGGTGCCCTGCGCACCGACCTGAGGGAGTTGTTCGCGACCTACCGGGACCAATTGGCCCATCCGCTGGTCACGCAGGTCGGCGCGGGACTGCTGGCCGAGGCCTCCCACGACGCCACCCTCGCCGAGGTGCTGCAAACCGGGGTGGCCGCACCGCGCCGGGCCGCCGCCCGCGCGGTTCTGCGGAGTGCGATCGATCGCGGTGAACTGCCGTCCGGTCTGGACCTGGAACTCGGCACCGACCTGCTGATCGCGCCGCTCGCGTTCCGGATGCTCGTGGCGAAGGGCCCCAGCGGTGACGAGTACCTGGAGTCGCTGACGCACGCGGTCGAGGCGGCGCTGAAAGCGGCTTCCTGAGTGTCAAGCCTTGAAGACCACTGCTACGCACCCGCTTCCTCGGCGGGCTCAGCGACGAGTACAGACATGTCGCTTGACCAGCAGCGACGACTTTTCGAGCGAAACAGGCCGCCGGCTAGCTGAAGAAGGAGCGGAGTTCACGTGCGACGGCACGTGGCTGCTCGCCGTTGGTGGCGGCCAAGTGATCCGCGCCGGGGAGTTCGACGACCGTGCTTGTCGCGATCGTTCCGGCCAAGGCACTCACCGGGTCTCTCAGTTCGCGAGGGCTCCTGGTTCCATTGACCAGGAGCACGGTCGCGCAGATCCGGTTGAAGGTGTGCTGACGGCCTGCCATCGCCCGCACCATCGTCGCGTCGTCGTGCATCGTGAGCACGAGTTCCTTCAGCGGCACTTCATCAGGGGGCGACTGTTTGGCCTGGGCGGTGATGGCGAAGGTGAGGAACGGTTCGGTCAGGAAGCGTGGTAACCGGGTGAGCATCGACGTGTCGCCAGTTCCCGCCGCGGCCGTGACAAGGGCGGCACCGAACCGTCCCTCGGTGATCTCGCGGTCGTAGCGCGTCAGCCAGTCCCAGGACGGGTCATCTGCCGACAACGTCAGCGGCGGCTCGTACACGGCGAGCCGGGCGATTTGCGGCAACTCGGCCGCTGCTTCGAGAGCAACCACCGCGCCGGCGCTCAGACCGAACACGAAACCGGCGCCGGTTCGCTCGAGGATCGCCCGCACGTCGTCGACCTGCTTGGCGATGGTGTGACCGGGCCCGAACGGGCCACTCATCCCACGGCCGCGACGATCGGGGACGTACACCGTGAAGTCGTCGGCCAGCAGCGAGGCGAGGTCCGCGAGATCCTGTGCGGCGTTCATGCCGCCGTGGAGCAGCACCAGCCCCGGACCGGTGCCGTAGCGGCGGAAACCGATCGTGGTGCCGTCGGCTGAGGTGACGGTGTCGACACCGAACGGTTGTCGGACCACCACCGGCTCCTTGCGCCGCAGCCTCATGGTTCCTCTTCACGTTGCAGGAACGCGGCCTCGTAACGGCGCAGCAGATGGTGCAGCTGGTCGACCTCGGTGTGGTCGAGGTGATCAGCGGTGCGGTCCTGCACTGCCGTGATGGCTTCCTCCGCCTGATCGAGCACCTGCTTGCCTGCCGCGGCCAGGGTGAGGTGAAACGTCTTCTCGTTGCCCGGCTGCCGCTCGCGCACCAACCACCCCTGCTGTTGCAACCCGACGACAGTGCGGTGCATGGCCTGGGGACTGACCGCGGCGAGCGCGGCGAGGCGCGGCATCGTCGTGAGCGGGTACCGGTCGACGAACAGCAACACGTTGGCCTGGGCCAGCGTGACCCCCAACGGTTGCAGCGCACCCTCAAGCGCGGTGGTGAGGGCGTGGTCGGCGCGCTTGAGCTGGTGAGCCAGGTGGTAGCGGCGTCGATCCATGACGCCATATTATCAACAGGTTGATAATATGGCCATACGGTCGAGGCCGCCTCCTTGCTCGGCGCGACGTCGGTTCGCGGCATCACGCCGAGCACATCTCACCTTCGTCCGGTTCGACTCACGTCCAACTCTGCGGATTCCTGTTGCTACGGCACCAAACGGTCACTCGCGGCCCATCCAGGTCTGGTCGTGCGGCACGGAGACGTCGACGTGGGTCCGGTTCAGCGCCGTCCGCGCACCAGGACGATCGCGAGCACCGCGGCGGCAAGGAAGGCCACGCCGTTCATCAGGACGTAGAGGTGGACTCCGGTCGCGGAGTTCACCGGGACGTCGTCGACCGCCGTGGCGGTGGCGTTGAGCACCGCCGCTCCGGCCACGTTGAGCACGACCGACCCGACGGCGAGCATGATCGTCACCAGTCCTGTGGTGCTGCCGTGCCGTTCGGCGGGCGTGATGGTGGTGACGATGTTGAAGCCCGACGTGACGGTCGCCCCCGCCGCCATGCCGAGCAGGGTCGCGCAGCCGAGCGCGACCGGGAGCACCGAGACCCCCGACAGCATCCCGAACGTGGCGACCGCCCCGAGCACGACTCCGCCGAGCAGGGTCGGCCCTGGTCCGATCCGACCCGCGAGCCAGCCCGCCGCGGTGCCCCCGACCATGACGCCGAACGCGGGCACCGCGAACAACAGGGCGTTCGTCCCACCGCTGCCCAGCCCGTAACCGAGCCCGAGTTCCGGGGACACCTGGGCGACGAGGCTCTTCAGCTGCAACATGCTCTGGAACGCGCCTCCCGCCAGCACCACCGCCGCCAGCGTCACCACCAGCGGCCCGGGTGCCCCGACCGGGATGGCGAAGAGCAGCCG
>DATMCA010001682.1:0-11030 GCA_035559015.1 Umezawaea sp.
GTCGTGCCACTTGCCTGTGGGCTCCTGCTGGCGGCCGGCATGGCCGCGACGTATCGGCCTGCCGGGGTGGGACTGGTTCCGTTCCTGCTCTTCGTCGGTACCTCGATGAGCATCACCGCGTTCCCCGTACTGGTCCGCATCCTCGCCGAGCACAACCTGATCAGGACCCGGATCGGCACGCTCGGCCTGGCCACCGCCGGCTCGGGGGACGCCATCTCGTGGTGCCTGCTGGTCGTGGTCGTCGCGTTGGCACACGGCGGTTCGGCCGCCGCGGTCATCCCGACCGCGGTGTGGCTCGCCCTGTTCACCGCGGTGGCCCTGACCGTCCTTCGCCTCGCGCTGCGCCGGTTCCTGGCCTCCGTGGAGCAGAACGCCAGGTTGCGGCACGCCTCGACCGCGGTGCTGTTGCTCTGCGCGCTGTCCGGAGCCGCCATCACCGACTGGATCGGCATCCACGCGATCTTCGGGGCGTTGCTGGTCGGCGTGGTCGTGCCACGCGAAAACAGCGTGGTGCGCGACCTGGGGCGCAAGGTCGGCCGGGGCGTCAACCTCGTCCTTCCCCTGTTCTTCGCGGTGATCGGGTTCAGCGTGCACATCGGGTTCCTGCGGAACCCGCGGGATCTGCTGATCTGCGGGCTGATGATCCTGGTGGCCATCGTGAGCAAGGTGGGCACGACGACGCTCGTCGGTCGGCTGACCAAACTGACGTGGCGGGAGTCGGTGGGGCTCGGCGTGATGGTCAACTGCCGTGGGCTGACCGAACTCGTGGTGGTCTCCGCGGGACTGTCCCTCGGCATCATCGGGCAGGACCTGTTCGTCATGTTCGTGGCGATGACGCTGGTGACGACGATCATGACCGGCCCATTGCTCGGACGACTGAAGCTCGGCGAAACCAAGGCGAACACGCGGCCGGTGGCCAACTTCGTCTAAGCGGAGCGCCCCGACACCACCGCCCCAGCGTGCCGAAAGGAAAGCCGCTGGAAAACCTCACACGTAGTCGTTGTCACGCATCCGCACAGTGGGCCTGGCCGGCGTGCCCGGCCGATGGCCGATACCGGCCGGGGGGACCGTGTGGTCACTTGTCACAGGGAATTGGGAGAGCTCACCGTGGCGAAGATCCAGTCTGAACTCGTTGTCGCGATCGCCGGCATGGGACCTCGCGGGTTGTCGGTTCTCGAGCGCCTGCTGGTGCGACTAGCGGAGCGGACGGGACCGGCGATATCGATCTGGGTCTTCGATCCCGGCGAGATCGGCGCGGGCCGGATCTGGCGCACGGACCAGCCCTCCTGGTTCCTGATGAACACCGCCGCCGGCGAGGTGAGCATGTACTCCGGTGATCCTGACGACGGGCCACCGAGAGCGGGTTCGGGACCCTCGTTGCACCAGTGGCTGTCGGCGGGCAGCGCAGGTCCACAATGGTCCGCGCTCGGCGAGAGCGGATACGCCCCGAGAGCGTGCTACGGCCGGTACCTCCGCGACGTGTTCGACAACCTGGTCGCGCACAAGCCGGACAACGTGACCATCCACTCCGTGCGGTCACGGGTCGAGCGTGTTCAGCGGCACGAAGGCCGGCTGCGCCTGGTGACCCGTTCGGGTCGGATCGTCCTCGTCGACAAGCTCGTGCTCACCACCGGGCACCCGGTCAACACCCCCAGCCCGTGGGAGCGGGAATTCCTCGACTACGCCGACGGCCGGACCGACCTGCGGTACGTTCGCGGCGATTCGGCCGCCGATATGGATCTCGCCTCGGTGGGTCCCGACGAACCGGTCGGCGTACTGGGGCTGGGACTGACCTTCCTGGACGTCGTCATGGAGCTGACCGTCGGCCGTGGGGGAATGTTCGAGACTGGAAAGTCCGGCGAAGTGCGCTACCGGCCCAGTGGCCGGGAGCCGCGCCTCTTCGCCGGGTCTCGCAGTGGCCTGCCGATGCTCGCGCGCGGGCTGAACCAGAAGGCGCCGAAGTACAGGTACGAGGCCAAGTTCCTGACCCAGGGCGCGCTCACGGACGCCCGGCGTCGGGCCCGGCGCGAAACCGGGTCCGCCCGACTCGACTTCCGTCGTGACGTGCTGCCCCTGCTGCGACTGGAAGTCGAGCACGTCTACTACACCACCCTGATCCGCGACCGCGCAGGCGAGGTGGCCGCCGACTACTTCGCCCACCTCCACCTGGCCGGTGCCGGGCCGAAGCCGTCCGATGCCGTCGAGAAGGCGCTGGGCGAGTTCGGGATCGCGCACGTGGCCCCCATCGACCTGGAGCGGACGGCCCGACCTTTCTCCGGTCTGCGCTACGCGGATCCGGCCGAGTTCCACCGCCACGTCCTCGGCCTGCTCCGGGAGGACCTGGCGGAAGCGCTGCGGGGGAACGTGCACGGGCCGTTCAAGGCCGCACTGGACATCCTGCGGGACCTCAGGGGCGCCGTTCGCGCGGCGGTGGACCACGGCGGTCTGCGTCCGCGCTCGCACCGCGAGGACTTCCTCGGCTGGTTCAACCCGATCAACACGATGGTCTCGGCCGGTCCGCCGGCGATCAGGATCGCGCAGGTCCGCGCGCTGATCGAGGCAGGCCGACTACACCTGGTCGGGCCTGCCCTGCGGGTGAGCCCCGACCCTGATGGTGCGGGTTTCGTGCTGGACTCCGCCCAGGTCGCCGGAGCGGGTCAGGTGGTCACCACCCTGATCGACGCTCGCATTCCCCGGCCTTCGGTGCGGCAGGACGCCTCGCCGCTGACCCGGCAGCTCCTCGCCGACGGCCTGATCTCCGAGTACGTCGACGCCACTCCGGGCACCGATGACGGGTTCGCCACCGGAGCGGTGTCCATCACCCGTGCGCCGTTCCACGCCGTCGGCTCCGACGGGCGAGCGAATCCGGACCTGTACGTGCTCGGTGTACCCACCGAGTACCTGCGGTGGTTCACGCAGATCGGCAACGGCAGGCCGGGACCGCTGAGCGGGTTCCACACCGACGCCGACGCCATCGCGGGTGACGTCCTGGCAGGCCTGCCCGCGCCGGTCTTGCTGCCCGCGGCGCCCTCGTTCGCCCGCGACTGGAAGTTCCGCATCGACCAGCAGCCCGCCGGCTCACCGGGGTGCGATCATGGCCACCGGTAACACCGAGCGGTTCCGCGCCGCCAGGGACCTGTTGCTGGAACTGCGAGAGGACCACGACGCCGCGTACACCCGGTTTCGCTGGCCACGGTTCGAGAAGTTCAACTGGGCCCTCGACTGGTTCGACCCCATCGCCCTGCACAGCTCACGACCGGCATTGCGCATCGTGCACGGCGAGACGGTGGCGTCGTCGACCTACGCGGAGCTGTCCGAGCGGTCCAGTCAGGTGGCCAACTGGTTGCGGGGCCGTGGGGTGGCGCGCGGGGACCGCGTCCTGGTCATGCTGGACAACCAGCTCGCGATGTGGGAGGTCGTGCTGGCGGCCATGAAGCTCGGCGCCGTCGTCCTCCCCACCTACACCACGATCTCCGCCACCGATCTGGCCGATCGCCTCGACCGAGGCGGCGTCACGCACGTCATCGCCGTCGACGTGCTCGCCGACCGCTTCGCCGGGATCGCGGACCACCTGACCCGGATCACCGTAGGGGGCCCGGTACCTGGGTGGGCCCCCTACGTCGACGCCGGTGCGGAGTCGACCGCCTTCGCACCGGGCGGAACCACCTACGCGGACGATCCGCTCTTCCTTTACTTCACCTCAGGCACCACGTCGCGACCGAAGCTGGCCCTGCACACGCATGTCAGCTACCCGGTCGGTCATTTGTCGAGCATGTACTGGAACGGCCTGCTGCCCGGTGATCTGCACCTGAACATCTCCGCGCCCGGCTGGGCGAAGCACGCCTGGAGCAGTTTCTTCGCGCCGTTCAACGCGGAGGCGACCTTGCTGACGGTCGAGACCGGGGTGCGGTCGGCGTCGGACGTGCTGGACGTGCTGGTCACCCAGCGGGCCACCACGTTCTGCGCGCCGCCGACCGTATGGCGGATGCTGGTGCAGCAGGACCTCCGGCGGCGGCCGGTCGAGCTGCGCGAAGCGGGCAGCGTCGGCGAGCCGCTCAACCCCGAGGTGATCGACCAGGTCCGGCGGGCCTGGGGGCTCACGGTCCGGGACGGCTACGGCCAGAGCGAGACGACCGCGCAGATCGGGAACACCCCGGGGCTCGCCGTGCGGCCCGGTTCGATGGGCAAACCGCTGCCGGGGTACCGGATCGTGCTGCTGGACCCGCTCACCGGCGAGCCCGGTGACGAGGGGGAGATCTGCGTCGACCTCGCCGACCGGCCGGTCGGGGTGATGCCCGGTTACCTGGGCGACCCGGAGAAGAACGCCCGGACCTTCTCGGGCGGTCTCTACCACACAGGTGACGTCGGTCTGCGAGACGGCGACGGCTACATCACCTACGTCGGGCGTTCCGACGACGTGTTCAAGTCCTACGACTACCGAATTTCCCCGTTCGAGCTGGAAAGCGTGCTCCTGCAGCACGGCGACGTGGCCGAGGCGGCCGTGGTTCCCGCCCCTGATCCGATCGGGCTGGTGATCCCGAAGGCATTCGTCACGTTGGTCAAGGGATGTCCGCCGTCAGAGGAGGCGGCGGGTTCCATCCTGCGGTATGCGACGGCGCACCTGGCGCCGCACCAGTGGATCCGCCGGTTGGAATTCGGTGGGCTGCCCAAGACCACGTCCGGCAAGATCCGCCGAGCGGAACTCCGGGCCGCGGAAGAACAGCGCGCCGGCCGGGCAGATGCCGATCCCACCTCGCGCGAGTACTCCCTCGACGAATTCCTCGATTCGGTCGAATCGGAGCCTGCGGCACCGGGATTGGGTCCAGCGGAAACGCCGTGAACGTGCTGCTGACATTCGGGCTCACCGTCGACCGGCGCGACCCGTCAACAGCAATGCAACAGTGGCGACAAGCGCGAAAATCGCCGCGAACACCGTACCGGAAACAACGAGGCCGAAAGCCGTCGAGGCGGCCCCGACCCCGATGACGGGAATCGAGATACCCGCGAAGAACGCCACGAAGTAGCTGGACGTGACCGCACCGCGCTTGTCCGGCGGGCAGATCCCGGTCACCGATCCGAGCCCGCCGTGGAAACTCAGGCCTTGGCCCGCCCCCGCGACGACCGCCCCCAGGACGAGCACCGCGAGCGAACCGACGAGCAAGCTCGTTCCGACGAGGATCGTCCCGGCGATCAAACCGGCACATCCCGCCGTCAGGGCACGCTGCTTACCGATCACAGAGGACAAGGACTGGCCGACTATCGAGGCGACGAACACGGACAGCACCACCACACCCGTGACCGCGTGATCGCTGTTGCGCAGCACGGTGCCGAGAAACGCGGGAGAGACCGCGGTGAACAACCCCAGCACCGCGAACCCGGAGAACCCGGCCACCACCGCCCGGACGAACACACGGCGAACCTCGATCGGCACATCGATCCGCTGCGGGCACAGCCGCGGCTTCTTGTTGCGCCGCACGGGTTCCACGACGGATTCGACACAGAGGACCGCCAAGATGACCAGCAGCAGGTCCACGATGAAGCACAGGGTCAACGGTCGCGGCGCGTACTGCGCGAGAACCCCCGACAGCACCGGCCCGACACCAAGGCCGCCCGTGTTCACCGCGGCCGCGACCAGGCTCGCCCGGCTTTTGCGGTGCCCAGGAGCGAAATCCATGATCGCCGCGGTCGCCGTCCCGGTGAAGATTCCCGTCGACAGCCCGGACAGCACCCGGCCGGCGAACAGCCAACCGGGTGCGTCGGCGAGGAGGAAGACCAGGGCGGAAAGACCGGACAGCGCCAGTCCCGCCCGCAGCATCGGCCGTCGGCCGACCTGGTCCGACCAGCCTCCGACCAGCAGCAGGGAGGCCATGACGCCGGCCGCGTAGACGGCGAACACCAAGGTCGTGACCAAATCGCCGAAGCCGAAGGCCTTCTGATAGAGCGGATACAGTGGCGTGGGCAACGTTGCACCCAACATCACCACCATGAAAGCGGCCCCGATGAGCGCGACAGCGGGCCAGCCCTCCACGCGACGACTGGACCGCTGCCGAGAACCGGGTTCCTCATGTGACACGGGTAAAGGACGCATCGCACTCCTCGTAAAGAATCTGCACGACATTTCGGACCAAGCCAGTGCTTGCCGATCAGGCATCGGCCCGAACATCCCCATCGGAATTCCGAGGTCGCCGGCGACTTCCGAGTGCAACGGCGAAAATCCAGTGTACAACGGGATGTCGTCCAACGGTGCGGCAATTTTCCGAAACTGGAGTGGAGCCGACTGGCAGGATTTCCGATTCCCTGGCGCATTCAGGTGGGAAGCATCCGGTATCACATCACCGGTAACCGCGATCCACCTGATCATCTACCTCCTGGCTTGCGCTTGCCCGCGAAGAACAGCTCCGGCGCCGATCGGATCGCTCCACACCCGTGTCCGATCAAGCGTTCGCCTCGGCCATGAGCCCCGTCGCCGCACAACACCTGGTCGACCGCGGTCAAGTCGGACCGCTGCACCTGCCGCGGGCCAGCTCGGCGTTGTGCGATGACGGGACTACTGCGGATGGGGCATCAGACCGAACCCGACTCGCCCTCCTCCCGAAGGCGGGGAGTATTTCCCTCCGGCCCGGCGTGACCGTTCGATAGGCTGTGATGTGCTGCCGCTGCGGGAATCCCGTGGCCCGGCCGTCGGAGGGGCGCAGGTCGAGCTGCTTGCCCGGTGAACCGGAAGCGGAGGACCAGAGTCCCGCTAGTTGGTGACTGGTGGCTGCGTCTCACATCGGGGTGGACGGCGGTCGTCGGCCTGTCGCGATCTCGGCTGTCGGTTGGGGAGAATGATGCGAGCTGTCGTCGTGACCGATTTCTCGGCCCCGCTCGAACTGCGGGAGGTACCGATTCCCGCGCCCGGACCACAGCAGATCCTGATCCGCATGGAGACCTGCGGGATCTGCCACACCGACATCCACATCGCGCACGGCGACTGGCCGATCAAACCGGAACTGCCGCTGATCCCCGGCCACGAAGGCATCGGCATCGTCGAACGGGTGGGAGAGGGCGTGGCCGCGAGCCGGATCGGGCAGCGGGTCGCCCTGCCGTGGCTCGGCTCGGCCTGCGGACAGTGCGGGTTCTGCGTGTCCGGCTGGGAAACACTGTGCGAGTCGCAGCGGAACACCGGGTATTCGATCGACGGCGGCTACGCCGAGTATGCGGTCGCGGACGCGCGCTACGTCGTCGCGGTGCCCGACGGTGTCCCGCCACTCGAAGCGGCTCCGCTGACGTGCGCCGGGGTCACCAGCTACAAGGCCGTGCTGACAGGTCGGGTCGGTCCCGCCGATCGCGTCGCCGTGTTCGGCGTGGGCGGTCTCGGCCACCTGGCGATCCAGTACGCCCGGCACGCCGGCGGGTTCGTCACCGGCGTCGACATCAAAGCGGAGAAGCTGGAACTCGCCCGGCAGTTGGGCGCGGAGCAGGTGCTCGACGCGAGCATCGGCGACCCGGCCGCGGTGATCCAGGCGCAGGGCGGCGCCGACGTCGCGATCGTGCTCGCCGCAGCGCCGAGCGCGTACGAACAGGCCCTCCGTTCCCTCCGGCGCGGTGGCAGACTGGTCTGCGTCGGCATCCCGGCGGGCGGAGTCCTCCCGGTGCCGATCTTCGACGCGGTGACCCGTGGGATCTCGGTGATCGGCTCGATCGTCGGCACCCGCAAGGACCTCGCGGAGGTGTTCGCCCTGCACGCTGCCGGCCGGACCACCGTAACGGCCGAGTCCCGGAAGCTGGAGGAGATCAACCAGGCTTTCTCCGACGTCCTTGCCAATCGCATACAGGCCCGGCTGGTAATCGAGTACTAGTGGTGCTTTGTTACAAGGTTGTCTCTCGTGGACAGTCGCTTGAAGCAGGTCGGCCCCTGGGAACTGATCCACGGTTGTGAGAGTTGAGGCAGAGTGATCATCAGGAGGTCACCGTGCCCGTGAAGTACTCCTCGTCGGTGCGCCGTCAGGTCTGTGTGTGACTGCGTGGTGGTGAGTCCTTCGTCGAGATCGCCGCTGACACCGGTTTCGCCGGCCACGCTGTTCCGGTGGAAGGCCCAGGCCCTCGTCGACGCGGGAGTCAACGACGGGGTACCCAGCGTCGAGGCCGATGAGCTCGCATCGGCGCATCGGCGCATCGCCCGACTGGAGGCCGAGCTGACATTGACCTGGTCACCGCGTGCGGCGTGGATGTCGGTGTGGCAGATGCCCGACGCCTCGATCCGCACGCGAACCTGCCCTGCGCCGGGCTCTCGCACTGGTACGTCCCGGATCTCCAGCGGTGCGCCCAACTTCGTCACTACTGCTTCTCTCACAGCGACTCCTCATCGTTGCGGCGGGTCTGGGACGGAGTCTTCGCCGGCCCTCCCCGTCGGCGACGCGGTCGGAGGTCCCGAGCCGGCAGGTTCCTTGAGCCCGAACGACGTGAGACCTCGGGCTCTGTGAACGGACGTGCTTCGGGCCGAGGATCGAAGTGGCTGAACCGGTTCACGGGAAGAGGTGCCATGACCACCACCGAGGAACGCCTGGACGCCTGGCGCGGATTCCGCCGTGGAGGATGGCGGAACGACATCGACGTGCGTGGCTTCATCCAGGACAACTACACGCCCTACCAGGGGAACGCGGACTTCCTAAGCGGCCCGACCGAGCGGACCACCGGGCTGTGGCAGGGGTTGAAGGTCCTGTTCGAGCAGGAACGCGAGCGGGGTGTGCTCGACATCGACACGCACACGCCGTCGACCATCACCTCGCACCGACCCGGCTACCTCGACCGGGACTCCGAGATCGTCGTCGGCCTGCAGACCGACGCACCGCTCAAGCGCGCGATCATGCCCAACGGTGGCCTGCGGATGGTCGAGGCGAGCCTCGCCGCGTACGGGTACGAGATGGACCCGCTGGTGCGGGAGGTCTTCACCAAGTACCGCAAGACGCACAACGACGGGGTGTTCGACGCCTACACCGAGGAGATCCTGCGGGCTCGTCGGGCCGGGATCATCACCGGGCTGCCCGACGCCTACGGGCGCGGGCGGATCATCGGCGACTACCGGCGGGTCGCGCTGTACGGCGTGGATCGGCTGGTGGAAGCCAAGAAGGCGGAGCGGGCCCTGCTCGACGTGGTGCCGTCCACGGAAGCGGTGATCCGCGACCGCGAGGAACTGGCCGAGCAGGTGCGGGCCCTGGAGGAACTCCGGACGATGGCCGCCGGCTACGGCGACGACATCTCCGGGCCGGCGACGACCGCTCGGGAAGCCGTGCAGTGGTTGTACTACGCCTACCTCGCGGCGGTGAAGGAGCAGAACGGCGCCGCGATGTCGCTCGGTCGGACCTCCACGTTCCTCGACGTCTTCCTCCAGCGCGACCTCGACGAGGGAAGGCTGACCGAGGAGCAGGCCCAGGAACTGGTCGACGACCTGGTGATCAAGCTGCGGATCGTCCGGTTCCTGCGCACCCCGGCCTACGACGAGCTGTTCTCCGGCGACCCGACGTGGGTCACCGAGAGCATCGGCGGCATGGGCCAGGACGGGCGCCCGCTCGTCACGCGCACGAGCTTCCGGTTCCTCCAGACGCTCTACAACCTCGGCCCCGCACCGGAACCGAACCTCACCGTGCTGTGGTCGCCGCGGCTTCCCGAAGGCTTCAAGAGGTTCTGCGCCGGGGTGTCGATGGGCACCAGCTCCATCCAGTACGAGAGCGACGAGCTGATCCGGCCGAGGTTCAGCGACGACACCGCCATCGCCTGCTGCGTGTCGGCCATGAAGGTCGGCGAGCAGATGCAGTTCTTCGGCGCGCGGGTCAACCTGGCAAAGGCGCTGCTGTACGCGATCAACGGTGGCCGGGACGAGGTCTCCGGTGACCAGGTCTCTCCCCCGTCGCCCCCGATCACCGGCGAGTACCTCGACTACGACGAGGTCCGCGCCGCGCTCGACCGGACCACGGACTGGTTGGCCGGGACCTACGTCGACGCGTTGAACGTCATCCACTTCATGCACGACAAGTACGCCTACGAGCGCATCGAGATGGCACTGCACGACCACCCGGTCCAGCGGCTGCTCGGGTGCGGCATCGCCGGCCTGTCGGTGGTGGCGGACAGCCTCTCCGCGATCAAGCACGCGCGGGTGCGGGTGGTCCGCGACGAGTCCGGGCTGGCCGTCGACTACGTCGTGGAGGGCGACTTCCCACGCTACGGCAACAACGACGACCGAGCCGACGACATCGCCGTCGGGCTCGTCGAGGACTTCATGGCCAAGGTGCGGCAATACCCCGCCTACCGCGACGCCGTGCACACCCAGTCGGTGCTGACGATCACCTCGAACGTCGTCTACGGCAAGCACACCGGCAACACCCCGGACGGCCGCCGCGCGGGCGAGCCGTTCGCGCCCGGCGCCAACCCCATGAACGGCAGGGACGAGCACGGGATGGTCGCCGCCGCGCTGTCGGTGGCCAAGCTGCCCTACGACCAGGCGCAGGACGGGATCTCGCTCACGGCGAGCATCACGCCCACCGGTCTCGGCAGCACCCCCGAGGAGCGGGTGACCAACCTGGTCGGCGTGCTGGACGCCTACGTCGACGCGGGCGGTTTCCACTTCAACGCCAACGTCCTCAACCGGGAGACCCTGTTGGACGCGATGGAACACCCGGAGAACCACCCGCAGCTGACGATCCGGGTGTCCGGGTACGCGGTGAACTTCGTGCGGCTGACGCCCGAGCAGCAGCGCGACGTGATCAGCCGGACCTTCCACGGGTCGCTGTGAGCACCGGGGCGGTCCACTCGTGGGACGTCGCCACCGCCGTGGACGGCCCCGGAACCCGGTTCGTCGTCTTCACCGCGGGCTGCCCGTTGCGCTGCCAGTACTGCCAGAACCCGGAGACCTGGCACGAGCGCGACGGGCAGCGCGTGTCCGTGGACGAACTGGTGGTCGAGATCGCGAAGTACCGCCGGTTCATCGAGGTGGCCGGCGGCGGCGTGACCGTCAGCGGCGGGGAACCGCTGTTGCAGCACCGGTTCGTGGG
>DATMCA010001683.1:0-2477 GCA_035559015.1 Umezawaea sp.
CACGGCGGGCACCGGCGAGGTCGGGCGGTTCCTGACGGGTGTCTGGTCGACGCCGCCCACGTCCGGACTGGAGTTCGCCGCCCACGTGGGGTTCGCCCGCCGCAGCTTCGACGACGACCGCACCGCCGTCGCGTTCTGGCCGGTCGCCGCGGCATGAGCACCCACGTCATCGGTCTGGACGCGGTCGGGCCGCTCGGCGAGCAACTCGGCGCGGGCGGCCAGGCGAAGGTCTACCGCGCACCGAACGTCATGCTGGCCGACGTGCCCGGACCGCTGGTGTACAAGGAGTACCGGGCCGGGCAGGAACCGCCGCACGGGTTGGTCGCGGTCGTGTCGCGCAGGCTGCGCATGGACGAGGAGTCGCGGCGGAGGCTGGACGCCGCCACCGTGTGGCCGGTTCGTGCGGTAGAGGAGCGCGGTGCGGTGCGGGGTGTGCTCCTGCGGCTCATCCCCGACGACTTCTTCGAGGACCGGCTGAAGCCGAGCGGAGCCCGGACCCGCACGCTGCGCGAGGTCCAGCACCTGTTCATCGAGCCGGAGCGCGCGGTCCGCCTGGGGATGCCCGCCCCGACCGAGGTGCAGCGGGTGCTCGTGTGCCGCGACTTCGCCAGCGCGGTGCACCTGCTGCACCGCAACGACCTCGTGATCGGTGACCTCAACCCGAAGAACGCCGTGTTCCGGCTCGGCGGGCGACCCGGAGTGATGCTGGTCGACTGCGACGCGATCCGGATCAAGGGGGCCGCGGCCGTGGTGCGGCAGCTCAACGCGCCCGACTGGGACCCGCCCGAGGCCGTGCTCAGCCAGGCGACCGACCTCTACAAGTTCGGCTTGTTCGTGCTCAGGTGCCTGAGCCCCGGCGCGTTCGCGTCGATCGCCCGTGATCCGCGCCGCCTCGACGCCGTGCTGCCGGGGGAAGGACCCGCGCTGCTGCGCGCCGCGCTCGATCGCGACCCTGGCAGGCGGACGACCGCGCAGACGTGGGGCCGCTACTTCGACGCGGTTTTGGCCGGGTCGTCCGCACCCGTCCGGGGCAGGTCGCGGATCACCGCGCAGGTGAGCACCAGCGGGTGGAAGCGGGACGCGCGGACGAGGAGATGGGTTCCGGTGACCTGAGTTGGCGGAGAGCACTTGCGTGGTGTGCGGGTCCCCGCCCGTGGACCGCTACGTCCTGTCGTTGCACGGCGAGGCGACCTGCGTCCGGCACCCGACCGAGGGGACGTGCGCGCTTTGCGGCCGACCGAGGCACAACGGGGAGCGGGGGTGGGCTCGATTCACCTCCGCGGCCGCGCGCTGCCCGACCTGTGCGGGCCAGGCCGTGGACACGCGGGAAGAGGCCAGGAGGCACATCCCGGCCGTGCGCGCGGAGATGGCGCGACTGGGCATCGAACTCGACCAGCGGGTCCGGGTGACCCTGGTCGAGCCGGACCTGATCAACGGCGATGGCGGCCTCTGCCTCGGGCGCACGCTGCGGCGCACGTGGATGGAGACGTCGGTGACCGACGTGCTCGGCATCGAGATCGCGCGCGGGCTCACCACGACCCACTTCGGGGCGACGCTCGCGCACGAGATCGGGCACGCGTGGCTCGCCCAGCGCGGTGCGCCGGACCTGCCGCCGCCGCTGGAGGAGGGCGTGTGCGAGCTGTTCGCGGGCGCCTGGCTCAAGCGGCGGTCGTCGGGGTTCGCCGCCGCCCTGCGCGACTCGACGTTGAAGAACCCCGATCCCGTGTACGGCGCGGGATACCGGATGGTGCGCGACTCCGTGGTCTCCCACGGCATCGCGGTCGTCCTCGACTCGGTCTGCGCGCGGGGCCGACTGCCATGAGAACGAGAGATGAGGAGCAGGGTGTGGACGTCGAACCGATCAGCCGGGCGATCCTGGTGGTGGACATCGAGAAGTCCAGCGATCGTGACGACCCGTGGAAGGTGGTACAGCGGGACGTCATGTACCGGGTGCTGCTCGCCGCGCTGGACGTCGCGGGTCTGACCGCGGAGAAGCTTCGAATAGAAGACCGCGGCGACGGTGCGCTGGTGGTCGTCGACTCCGAGGTGCTGCCGCTGCTGCACCCGGTCGTGGACGAGGTGGTCGAGCGGCTCCGGCGGTACAACGCGTCGGTGGGCCCGCTCGAATGGATGCGGCTGCGCCTGGGAATCCACTTCGGACTGGTCGCGCGCGACGCGTACGGCTGGGTCGGCGAAGCCGTGACGACCGCGTTCCGGATCGTCAACGGAGCCGGGGTCAAGGCGGCCCTGCTCGCCGCGCCCAGAGCGCAGTCGATCGTGGCGGTGTCGGACGCCGTCCACGGGTCGGTGGTGCGCCACGGCTTCCGCGACCTCAGGCCGGAGAGCTACCGGGACATCCTGGACGACGGGCGGAAGGTGTGGATCAGGGTTCCCGGCTACTCGACGCCGCCCCCTTCGGCCGGAGCGGTGGCGGCGGCTGAGACCCCGGTCGCCTCGACGACCTCCGAGGCCAAGAC
>DATMCA010001684.1:0-2631 GCA_035559015.1 Umezawaea sp.
TGTCGTGGCGCTCATCCTCGACAAGGGCCTGGTCATCGACGTGTTCATCCGCGTCTCCCTCGTGGGGATCGAGATCCTGACCATCGACGCCCGAATCGTCGTAGCCAGTGTCGACACATATCTGCGGTTCGCCGAGACCACCAACCGCCTCGACCGCCGAGTAGCCGGGGGGAATTTCACCCCCCGGCTCTCACAGATCCGTACGTGAACCTCTCGGTTCATACGGCTCTTGTCGTTCTGGTCACCACACTGTGGGGGCGTAGCTGTTCCAGGCCCAGTGCGCGAAGTACCGTGGTCGTTCTTTGACGGCTCGGTTCCACGCGGTTCGGGCCTTTTTCTTGCCCCGCAGTCGCTCGTGTTTCTTGCGGATCCAGCGCATCAGGTAGGCGTTGATGCGTTCCAGGAGGGGATACAGGGCCGACCGGTAGAAGGCCCCGTAGTACTGCATCCAACCCCGCACGATCGGGTTGATCTTTCGTGCGATGTCCTTTTCGGTCAGGTGTGTGCGATGGTGCAGTCGCCATGACCGCACCTCGGCGCTGATCTTGTTCAGTGCCGGTTTGCTGATCGCGGGCAGGAACGACACGAACAGCTTGCCGTCCTTGGTCCGCGCGGAGCGTTTCCGGAATCCGAACCCCAGGAAGTCGAACCCGACGTGCTCATGGCGGCCTCGCCGGTTGTCGTCCTGGCAGTACACGATCCGGGTCTTCTCCGGGTGCAGAGTCAGCCCGACCATGCGCATCCGTTCCCCGATCGCCTCCAGCACGTATCGTGCTTGGCGTTCGCTGACGCAGTGCACCACCACGTCATCGACGTAGCGTTCGAACGGGATGGTCGGAAACGTCCGGGCCATCCACGCATCGAACGCATAGTGGAGGAACAGGTTCGCCAGGATCGGTGAGACCGCGGACCCCTGCGGGGTGCCCCGGTCTCGTTGTTGCAGGGTGCCGTCGGGCAGTTGCAGTGGTGCGGCCAACCAGCGGCGCACATACAACAACACCCACGGCTGGTCGGTGTGCGCGGCGACCGCCTTGAGCATCAGGTCCCACGGGACGCTGTCGAACGAAGCCCCGACTCACTACCCGCATCGAGGACCTCGCGGCGGCGTTGCGTGCGCATGCCGATGGGCTGTACTGCGCGCAGGCGGCCGCCGAGCTGCTGATCGGGCACCGGGTCTGGCTGGGGCGCGCGGAGTTCGTCGACCGGTTCGTGCAGGTCTGTGCGGGGTGGACCGGCGCGGTGATGGCCGTGGTCGACTGGTCGGGCGTGGTCGACGCCGTGGACAGCGGGCGGCTGGGGTGCTCGGGTAGCGAGGCCGCGGTGCTGCGGATCGCCGCGAGCCTGGCCGCTGGCGTTGCGGTCGACCTCGGCGACGCGCTGACCGGGTTGGACGAGGCCAACTTGACGCTGGTAGCCGAGGCCGTTCTGCGCGCCGGGGGTCGGCTGGCCACCTTCTCCGGCGCGGACGGCAGGCGGGTGCGGCCGTGAGCGGCCAGCGGTCGGGTCAGGGTGATGGCGGCGGGCCGGCACCGGCGGCGACGGTGCTGGTCACCCGGGCGCGGCACCCGCTGGCCGGGCACCAGCTGCGGGTGCTGGGTCGGATGCGCCGGCACGGCCGGCTGGAGCTGCTGGTGGTGCTGCCCGACGGGTCCAAGTCGCTGCTGCCTGCGGCCTGGACCGACCAAGACTCGTCTCCGGCCGCGGCATCGGCGACGGCATCGGACGCGGCATCGGACGCGGCGGGGAAGGGCGCGGGGGCAGCGACGTTGGGGTCGCTGGCCGATCTGGCCCACGCCGCGACGCTGGTGGCCGCGTTGCTCGCCGGGGTCGGCGTGCAACGCGAGCAGGCTGCGCGGCAGTCACCGTGTGAGGAGGACAACCGTGCAGCCCACCCAGCTCAGTCTGCTCCCGGACCAGGTTCCGGCGCCACCGGTCAACATCATCAACGAGCTTCCCGACCCGGACGTTGCGGCCGCGCTGGCGATGCTGGCCCGCCTGATCGCCCAAGCGGCCAGCCCGCGCTCGGGCCAGCGGAGGGCGGTCGGGGATGAATGAGGCCGGCAAGCTCGCTCCGGCGCACCTGCGGCGGGCCGCGATCGTCTACATCCGCCAGTCGACTGCCTCGCAGCTGGAACGCAACCGCGAGTCCACCGACCGCCAGTACGCGCTGGCCGAACGCGCCGTCGCGCTGGGCTGGCCCCGCCACGCTGTGCGGGTCATCGACGCCGACCTCGGGCGCAGCGGGGCCAGCGCCACCGGCCGGTCCGGGTTCGGCGAGCTGACCGAGGCGGTCGCACTGGGCGGGGTCGGCCTCGTGCTGGCCTTGGAGGTCTCCCGGCTGGCCCGCAACAACTCCGACTGGTATCGGCTGCTGGATCTGGCCGGCATGACCAACACGCTGATCGGCGACGCCGACGGGCTGTATCACCCGGGCATGTTCAACGACCGGATGCTGCTCGGGCTCAAGGGCACGATGAGCGAGGCCGAGCTGCACGTGCTGCGGGCCCGCCTCGACGGCGGGATCCGCAACAAGGCAGCCCGCGGCGAACTGCGCCGCGCGCTGCCGGTCGGGCTGATCTGGGACACCACCGACAACCCGGCCGGGCGGATCCGGCGCCACCCCGACCAGGC
>DATMCA010001685.1:0-7826 GCA_035559015.1 Umezawaea sp.
GCCTCCTCGACGAGGTGGTTGCGCGGGACGTACACGGGGTTCACCCGGTCCATCGCGGCGGCGTCCGGGTTCAGGGCCCGCCAGCGCTCCAGCCACGCGTCGATCCCGGCGAGGTCGAGGAACACCTCGCGCGCGGGCTCGGCGTCACCGCGGGCGGCCGTGGCCAGGCGGCGGTGGAACGACGTGTGGTCGACGTGGTTCTCCCGCAGGAGGGCGAGCAGGTCGTCGACCAGCGCCGAGTCGTCGACGCCGTCCGGCAGGCCGAGCTTCGCGCGCATCCCGGCCGACCAGGCGCTCTCGAAGTGCTCGCGGAACGCGCCGAGCGCCTCGACCGCCAGGGCGATCCCCTGCTCCTGGTCGTCGGAGAACAGCGGGAGCAGCGCTTCGGCCAGCCGGGCGAGGTTCCACTGCGCCACCGCGGGCTGGTTGCCGAAGGCGTAGCGACCGCCTTCGTCGATGGAGCTGAACACGGTCGCGGGGTCGAACGCGTCCATGAACGCGCACGGCCCGTAGTCGATCGTCTCGCCGGAGATCGTCATGTTGTCGGTGTTCATGACCCCGTGCACGAAGCCCACGAGCATCCACCGCGCCACCAGCGACGCCTGCGCCGCGACGACCGCCTCGAACAGCGCGAGGTGACGCCGCTCGGCCTCGGCGGCCTCCGGGTAGTGGCGGTCGATCGCGTGGTCGGCCAGCCTGCGCAGCAGGTCGACGTCGTCCGTGGCGCGCGCGTACTGGAAGCTGCCGACGCGCAGGTGGCTGCTCGCGGTCCGCGCCAGCACGGCTCCCGGGAGCACCGTCTCGCGGCGCACCGGACGACCGGTCGCCACCACGGCCAGGGACCGCGTCGTGGGGATCCCGAGGGCGTGCATCGCCTCGCTGATCACGTACTCGCGCAGCATCGGCCCCACCGCGGCCAACCCGTCACCACCGCGCGCGAACGGCGTCCGCCCCGACCCCTTGAGGTGCAGGTCCCGCAACCGCCCGTCCGCGTGCACCAGCTCACCGAGCAGCAACGCCCGCCCGTCCCCCAACCGCGGCGAGTAGTTCCCGAACTGGTGACCGGCGTAGGCCTGCGCCACCGGCGACGCGCCATCGGGGACGTGGCCGCCGACCAGCATCCGCAACCCCTCCCCCTCCCGCAGCCAGGCCACGTCGAGCCCGAACTCCCCCGCCAGCCGCTCGTTGAGCACCAGCAGCCGCGGCTCCGGAGCCTCCTCGGCCCGCCACGCCAGGGCCATCTCGGGAAGCGCGCGGGCGAACTGGTCGCCCAGGGTGGCGGTAGACGCCGATGCGGTGCTCACACCGTCAACGGTACGGGTCGCGCCACCGACCACGAGCGACGAGCGGGCGAACCTCCCGGCCCGTCCACCGCGGACACCGAACCGACCGCGAGTTCCCCGGAGATCGAGATCGGCGAGATCGCGCCGACAGGTCCTCCGACGAGCCGTTTCCGGCCATGATTGGTCGGCGCGACGCGCGTTCAGTCGAGGAGGACGGCATGACCACCACGATCCGGTTCACGACCCTTTGCGAAGCCTTCCAGCACACGGCGGCGCTCAACCCCGACGCGGTGGCGCTGCGCACCCTGGGTGGCGCGCAGGAGTTGACGTGGCGGGTGTACGCGGAGAGGGTGCGGCGGATCGCCGGTGGGCTGGCCTCGCTGGGGCTTCGGCGGGGCGACACGATGGCGTTGCTGTTGGCCAACCGGCCGGAGTTCAACCTCGTCGACACGGCGGCGCTGCACCTCGGGCTCGTGCCGTTCTCGATCTACCAGACGTCGGCGCCCGAGCAGATCGCCTACCTGCTGCGGCACTCGGGGTGCCGGGTGGTGGTGTGCGAGCGGCAGTTCCTCGACCAAGTGCGGGCCGCGGGTGTGCCCGTGGAGCACCTCGTCGTCGTGGACGGTCCGGTCGAGGGCACCGTCTCGCTGGACGAGCTCGAAGCCGCCGAGCCCGAGGGTTTCGACTTCGACGCGACCTGGCGGGCCATCGAGGGCACCGACGTGCTGACGCTGATCTACACCTCGGGCACGACCGGGGACCCCAAGGGCGTCGAGCTCACCCACGCCAACGTGCTGGCCGCGATGACGGCGGTGGACGACGAACTCGGCGTGCGCCCGGCGGACCGGACCATCTCGTACCTGCCCACCGCGCACATCGCCGACCGGGTCTCGGGGCACTACCTGCAACTCGCGCACGGGATCGAGGTCACCTCGATCACCGATCCCCGCCGGATCGCCGAAGCCCTGGTGGACGCGCGGCCGACGTTCTGGTTCGCCGTCCCCAGGGTGTGGCAGAAGATCAAGCTGGCGCTGGAGGCGCGGGTGGCCGCGGCGCCCCCGGAGCAGGCGGCGGCCATCTCGCGGGCGTTCGAGGTGGCGCTGGCCAGGGTGCGGGCCCGGCAGGCCGGGCTGGACGTCGAACCGGCGGTGGAGGCCGAGTTCCAGGCGCTGGACCAGGCCGTGCTGGCACCGATGCGCGCGGCGATCGGGTTCAACCAGATGCGCTGGGCGATGTCCGGCGCCGCGGCCATCGCGCCGGAGACGCTGGAGTTCTTCATGGCCCTGGGCCTCACGATCGTGGAGATCTGGGGCATGTCGGAGACGACGGGCGCGGCCACGTACAACCCGCTGGCCAAGGCGAAGGTCGGCACCGTCGGCATCGCCGTGCCCGGCGTGGACCTGAAGGTCGCCGAGGACGGCGAACTGCTGGTGCGCGGCCCGATCGTGATGAGCCGCTACCGGGAGGACCCGGTCCGCACCGCCGAGACGTTCACCGAGGACGGCTGGCTGCGCACCGGTGACGTGGTCACGATCGACGACGAGGGCTACGTGACGATCGTCGACCGCAAGAAGGAGCTGATCATCAACTCCGGCGGCAAGAACATGTCGCCCACGATGATCGAGAACACCGTCAAGGTCGCGTGCCCGCTGGTGGGCGAGATCGTCGTCATCGGCGACAACCGCCCGTACAACACGGCGCTGGTCGCGTTGGAGGCCGACGTGTCCGCCGCCGTGGCGGCCAGGGCGGGCATCGCCGACTCCTCCCCCGCGTCGCTGTCGCGGCACCCGGTCGTGGTCGAGGCGATCCGCGCGGGGATCGCCGAGGCCAACGCCAAGCTGTCGCGCGTCGAGCAGGTCAAGCGCTTCCGGGTGCTCCCGACGATCTGGGAGCCCGGCGGCGACGAGATCACGCCGACGATGAAGCTCAAGCGCCGCAACATCAACCGCAAGTACGCCGCCGACGTCGAGGTGCTGTACGCGGACTCCGTGGAGGAGGGCGTGCACGAGCCGTCCGAGCGGATCGGGTGACGGCGCGGGTCACCGCAGCGCCCCCGCGATGATCGCGGCCGCGTTCGCCATCCCGTTGGCGTTCGGGTGGTACGGGTAGGCCGGGGACGCGGGGGACGCGCCCTCGACCCAGCGGTTCGCGGGCTGTTCGCACAGGCCGTGCCCCGCGCTCGGGCCCCGGATGTCCACGAAGGTCGCGCCGTTCGCGGAAGCCTGCTGCCGCAGCATCCGCGCCACGCCGTCGGTCGACTCCTGGATGTAGTCCGCGTCCGCGGGCCGGTACGGGTCGGCCGGGTAGCAGCCCCCCGGCCGCCAGTACGTCAGGTACCCGGCCACGACCACCCGTGCGCTCGGCGACCTGCGGTGGATCTCCTGGAGCGCGGCGGCCACCTTCGGGGCGGTCGCCGCGGTCCGGGCGGCGAACTGGTCGACGCCGTCGACCGTGTAGCGCTCCCGGCACGTCGGCCCCGATGGCGCGGACGCCGAGGCCGCGCAGGCCGCGAAGGCGCCCGCCAGTTCGACGTCGTTGGCCGCGATGGCGAGGGTGACCAGGTCCGTGTCGCGGCGCAGCGCGTCGAACTGCGGCGGCACGACACCCGATTGGCGGCCGGCGAGGTCCGTCGTCCTCGCGCCCGAGCAGGTCACGTCGGTGAGCGCGGCGCCCAGCCGCGCGGCCAGCACGTGCGGCCAATTGCGGTCCGAGCGCAGGCAGCGCGCGTCGATCTGGTTCGGGATCAGCGGTCCGGAGGCGGACGAGTCGCCCAGCGCCACGTACCGGACGGGCGCGGGCGCGGCCACCGCGGTCCCCGACGTGAGCACGACCGCGAGCACCACCATGACGAGCACCCTCATGGCTGCTCCACCCCCACCGGGGCCGGGGTGACGTCGGGCGCGGCGTCGTTCCTCTTGTCCCGTCGGATGGACAGGGCGAGCAGCGGCACCAGCGCGACACCGACGCACGAGGCTCCCGCGATCACGTAGTACGGCGCGACGAGGCTCCCGGTGGCCTCCTCGATGAGGCCGTACACGACCGGGCCGACGAAACCGCCGGTGATCCCGACCATGTTGATGAAGGCCAGGCCCACCACCGCGATCAGGCCGGACATCCTCGACATGGCGACCGACCAGAACAGCGGCAGCGTGCCGAGCGCGAAGAAGTTGGCGACGAAGACGAGGCCGATGCGCCAGACGGGCTCGGCGGACACCAGGAACCCGATCAGCACGAGCAGGACCGCCGCCGCGCACACCCCGATGAGCGGGACCTCGCGCCCGGTCCGGCGCTTGAGCCACGGGAAGAACAGGACTCCCGCCAACGCCGTGATCCCACCGCCGCCCGCGACGAGACCGATGAGGAACGGGCTCTTGAGCCCGAGGGACTGGATCAGCGCCGGGAAGTTGAAGCCCACACCGGAGCTGATCGCCTGGTTGACGAAGTAGATCGCGGCGAGCAGCAGCACCGTCGGGTGGGCGAACGCCAGGCGCAGCTTGGCGCCCAGCCGCGCGGGCTCCGGCAGGTCCTCGGCCACCGCCCGCGCCGACAGCTCCGCCGACTCCTCCGCCGTCAACCACTTGGCGTCGGCGGGTTTCCCCGGCAGGACGAACCACACCAGGACGCCGACGAGGATCGTGACGAGCCCCTCGACGAGGAACATCCACTGCCAGCCGCGCAGACCGCCGACGTCCTGCAACTCCATGAGCGCGCCGCCCATGGGCGAGCCGATCACGATCGCCACGCACGGCGCGGTGTAGATCAGCCCCACGACCGTGACGCGGTGCTTCTGCGAGAACCACAGCGTCACGGTGTACATCAGGGCCGGGAACAGGCCCGCCTCCGTGGCGCCGAGCAGCACCCGGAGCAGGTAGAAGGAGATCTCGTCCTGCACGAACATCATCGCCGCGGACACCGCGCCCCACGTGACCGCGATGCGCGCGATCCACAGCCGGGCGCCGACGCGGTAGAGGACGAGGTTGCTCGGCACTTCGAGCAGGGCGTAGCTCAGGAAGAACAGGCCCGCGCCCAGCCCGTAGGCGGCGGCGCCCAGCCCGATGTCGGCTTCGAGGGAGGTCTTCGCCAGCGCGATGTTGGTCCGGTCCACGTAGGACATGAAGTAGGCGATGCCCAGGATCGGCAGGAGCCGCGTCATCGCCTTCCTGGTCGCGTGCTCGTGCAGCAGGTCTTTCGGGTTCGTCGTCATCGACGGCCTCCGGAGTCGGCGCTCCACTGCGGTCCCCAGTTCACCCGGCCTGCGTGTCGAGAGCACCCAATACGCCGTTTGACCTGGGATACTACCGAGTATCACGGTAGGGCGATTCCGCTCCGTGTGTCAACCGTCACACTGAGCTTGTGCGACGATGGCCTGGTGGGGGCGAGGAGGAGGTGTCGGTGACCGCGAGTCCGGAGGTGTCGGTGACCGCGAGTCCGGAGGTGTCGCCAGACGCCCGGAGCAGGATCCTGGACGCGGCGGCCGGGGCGTTCATGGCCACCGGCTTCGCCAACACCACGATCGACGACGTCGCCCACGAGCTCGGCGCGACCAAGGGGCTGGTGTACTACCACTTCCGGTCGAAGTTCGACATCTTCCTCGCGGTGTACGAGGAGGCCATGCGGCGGGTGCGCGAGCGGGTCGAACCCCACGTCCGCGGCGAGGGGACCGGCCGCGACCGGCTGGTGGCCATGTCGGTCGCGCACGTGGTGAACCTGATGGAGGACCTGGCCTTCCACCACACCGTCCACCAGGCGGTGCGGGGCGAGGTGTCGACCACCCTCAAGGCCCGCCAGCGCGACGCGCTGCAAGCCCTGAACGAACTCCGGCGCGACTACGAGCGGATGTTCCGCGGCGTCGTCGTGGAGGGGATCGCCGACGGCTCCCTCCGCCGGGTGGACGCGGGCCTGGCCTGCCGGACCCTGCTCAGCAACCTCAACGCCGTGGACACGTGGTACCGCGAGGTCGACGGCCAGTCGGCCGAGCAGGTCCACGACCTGGCCCGCCGGGTGGTCGACCTCCTCGTCGGCGGCCTCGACGCCCGACCCGACCCGGAGGATCGTTGATCACCCAACCCGTCGTCCGAACCAGCCACGGGAGCGTCCGCGGCAGCGTCACCGACTCGAACGTCCTGGCCTTCAAGGGGATCCCGTACGCCGCCCCGCCGGTCGGACCGAACCGGTTCCAACCACCCCGGTCACCGGAGCCGTGGTCGGGTACTCGGGACGCCACGCGGTTCGGACCCACCGCGCCGCAGGCCGCGGGCGAGGGCCCGCTCGGCGACCTGGTGCCGCGGACGATCAACCCCGGCGACGACCACCTCAACCTCAACGTGTGGACCCCGGCCACCACCGGCGCCCACCCGGTGATGGTCTTCGTCCACGGCGGGTCGTTCACCAGCGGCTCCGGCTCGATCCCCGGCTACGACGGCACCCGCTTCGCCCGCGACGGGGTGGTCCTGGTGACCATCAACTACCGGCTGGGCGCGGACGGCTTCCTCTGGTTCGGCGAGGGCGTCCCCAACCTCGGCCTGCTGGACCAGGTGGCCGCGCTGGCGTGGGTCCGCGACAACATCGCCGGGTTCGGCGGCGATCCGGGGAACGTCACCGTCTTCGGCGAGTCGGCCGGGGCGATGAGCGTGTGCACCCTGCTGGCCATGCCCGCCGCGAAGGGCCTGTTCCACCGCGCCATCGCGCAGTCCGGCGCGGCCCACAGCTTCGTCAGCGCCGCCACCGCCCGGCTGGTCGGCGTCCGGCTGGCCGCGATCCTCGGCGTCGCGCCCACCCGAGAGGCGGTAGCCGGCGTCCCGGTCGAACGGTTGCTCGCCGCGCAGACCCGGGTGGCGCAAGAGGTCTCGGCGAAGCCGAGGCCCGCGCTGTGGGGCGAGGTGGCGCGCAACCTGATGCCGTTCGAGCCGGTGGTCGACGGCGACGTGCTGCCCGTCGCGCCCATCGACGCCGTCGCCGCGGGCGCGGGTGCTGAGGTCGACGTCCTGATCGGGACGAACACCGAGGAGGCCCGGCTGTTCCTGGTGCCGACCGGGATGATCAAGAAGGTCAACCCGCTGGTCGCGCACCTCGGGGCGGTGCGCTACGGGCTGCGCGCTGGCACGGGCGTCCGCCGCTACCGGGCCAACCGACCCGGTGCCACGGCCGGGGACGTGCTGGCCGCCGTCGTGACCGACTGGTACTACCGGATCCCCGCCCTGCGCTTCGCCGAGGCGCACGGCGGCAGCACGCACGTGTACGAGTTCGCCTGGCGCTCCCCCGCCTTCGACGGCGCGCTGGGCGCCTGCCACGTCGTCGAACTCCCGTTCGTCTTCGACAACCTCGACGACCCGGCGCTCACCGCCATCACCGACGGCCACGCGCCCCAGGGGCTCGCCGACACCGTGCACCGGGCCTGGGTCGCCTTCGCCACCGACGGCGATCCCGGCTGGCCCGCCTACCGCCCCGACCACCGGATCGCCATGCGCTTCGACACCGAGTCCACGACCACCGTCGACGACCGGGCCGACGAGCGCGTGCTGTGGGACGGCCGCCGCTGACGCG
>DATMCA010001686.1:0-10398 GCA_035559015.1 Umezawaea sp.
GCAGAACTCCACCGTCGACCGCAACAGATCCGCCTGCCGCGGCGCACGTCCCAACGTCACCCGGACATCCTGCCGAACCGACCACACAGCAGATACCGAACACGCCGATCCTTAGCCATCAAAAACACCAGCCACCTAGGCCCGATGGGCCAGGCGATGGTCCGCACCTTCCTGGCCAACGGCCACCCCACGACCGTGTGGAACCGAACCCCCGCTCGCGCCGCCCCACTGGTCGCCGAGGGGGCAGTCCAAGCGTCGACGGTGGCCGAAGCCTTGCACGCCAACGACCTGGTACTCGTCAGCCTCACCGACTACCAGGCCATGCACGACCTGTTCGCCCCCGTGGGCGAGGCGCTGGCGGGCAAGGTCGTCGTCAACCTCAGCTCCGACACCCCACGCCGCACCCAGGAAACCGCCACCTGGCTGGCCGACCGCGGAGCCACCCTCCTGGTAGGCGGCATCATGGTGCCCGCTCCCCTGATCGGCAAAGACGCCGCATACGTCTTCTACAGCGGTCCACAACAAACGTTCACCACCCACGAACCAACCCTGCGCCTGATCGGCAGACCCGACTACCGCGGCAAAGACCACGCCCTGGCCCAACTCTTCTACCAAGCCCAGCTCGACATCTTCCTCACCTCCCTTTCCGCCTACCTACACGCCACCGCCTTGCTCAAATCAGCAGGCATTCCCGCAACCACCTTCCGCCCCTACGCAGCCGACCTGTTCGACAACATGGCTTCCTACCTAGACCAGGCAGCCACCTCCATCGACCACAACCACCACCCAGGCACCCTCGCCACCGTCAACATGATGGCCGCCACCGCCACCCACATCCTCACCGCCAGCCACGACGCAGGCATAGACACCGCCCTACCCTCCGCAGTCAAGTCCCACTACGACCAAGCAATCACCGCAGGCCACCCCACCAACTCCTGGACAATCCTCTACAACACAATCCACACCCCACCAACCTCCACTAAGTTTGAGCTTTAACCTCTGCGGCGGGTTCTGGGATTGGCCGACTTGCATACCTTGCCGTTACGAGGTTCCGTTTTCTGCTGGTCACGACGTGCACGTCGCGGCGCGCGGCCAGGCGGTGGTTGGGACGTCCTCATGGTCGACCCGAACCGGGTCTGCCAGGTTTCGGTGCATCGACCGGACAGGTCACATACCGAAGGATGTACCGCCCCCATGGGCCCCGTGCCGGGGTGAGTCGTTGCGACGAAAGATTTTCTCCCACGGGTGATGCAAGTCCGCAACCATGCCCGCACCAGGTGCAGTCGGGTGCGGGAAACAGCTTGAGCCGGTTGAAGCACCGTTCCATGACGTTGCCGCGTTTGTAGCCGGTGGGCCTGCTGGTAGCGCCGTTCGGGAATCGTGGCCGGGATCCGGCGTCGTCGCACGTAAACGCGGATGGCACGCGTGGATTAGCCTTTGCCCGCGATCACCCGTGCGGCTCGGATGGCAAGCCGACCGGGCCCCAGGGCGAGAGACCCGGACTCCGGCCATGACCTGGTCGAACCTGGTGCGGTCGTTGACGTTGCCACCGGTCAGCACGACCGACAGTGGCTATCCGTGACCGTCGCAAGCCAGGTGAATCTTGGTGCCGTCGGCCGCCGCTGGAGCGACCGACGGCACGACCCCCAGGTTCACTGTGCCCGTCGCACAACCGGTCCATCGACACCGACGACCCACTCGATTCAGCCGATAGAGCCGTCTTTGCCGATTGCTCGTCCAGGGTCCACTCAAGCGCCGCCTACTACTGTGTCCCGGACCGCAGCGTCCTTGGCATCCCGAGTCATCAGACCGCGCAACTACCGACTACCAAAAATCGTGGTGCTGAGCCCGTCTTAGACCACCCGAAATCCTCTCGGCGTTGTCGCAGGCGCAGTTCGGCTGACCTATTCAGGTCGACAACACTGGGATCGCGGTGCGCAAGACCGGGGCGATGGTTTCGGCCAAGTGGCGGACTGATTCCGTGACGGCGTCTTCGGGTAGGCCTCCCCAGTCGGGTAGGGCTTGTAGTCGGTCGAACCCGACGATCCGGTGAAGTGCCAGCAGTTTCTCGGTCACCTGCTCCGGAGTGCCGATTGCGAGGTGACCGTTCGGGCTCAGGCCGTGGCGGAAGTGTTCCGGCTCGACGTCGAAACCGCCTCCGCCAGGAGACTTCGGGCGGAGGAAATCGCGGTAGTAGGGGTAGGTCTCCGCTGCTGTGGTCTCGTCCTCGGCGGCGAAGAAGTGGACTCCGACGCCCACCCGAGCGGACTCCGCATGCCCGGCTCGATCGGCCGCGCGCCGGTAGATCGTGGCCAGGGCGGCCAAGCGGTCGGCCGTGCCGCCGATGTACCCGAGGATCATCGGCAATCCGAGGGCGCCCGCTCGCTCGGCGCTGGCGGGGGTGCCTCCGACCCCGACCCAGATCGGCAACGGGTCCTGCACGGGCCGGGGCACGATCGGTGCGTCATCCAAGGCGGGGCGGAAACGGCCGCGCCAGGTCACCCGTGGCGACGAGCGCAGTTGCAAGAGGAGGTCGAGTTTTTCGGTGAACAGGTCGTCGTAGAACTGGATCGGTTCGCCGAACAGGGCGAACGGGTCGGGGTAGGCGCTGCGGCCCACGGTGATCTCGGCGCGGCCGCCGCTGATCAGGTCGACCGTGGCGAAATCCTGGTAGAGCCGTACCGGGTCGAGCGCGCCCAGGGTGCTCACGGAGCTGGTCAGTCGCAGGCGGGACGTGCGGCTCGCGATGGCGGCGAGCACGACCGCCGGTGACGCCACCGCGAAGTCGACGCTGTGGTGTTCGCCGACGCCCAGGTGGTCGAGACCGAGTTGGTCGGCCTGCACGCCGAGCCGCACGATCTGGGCGGTGCGCTGCTCGACGGTGCGCGTCCGCCCGTCGACGGTGTGCGGCTGGACGTCGGTGAGCGTCGCGATGCCGATGTCCACTCCGTACTCCCCCACGATCAGGACTCCGCGCCGACGGGAAGCCTGGTGGCGTTCTCCTCGTCGACCGGCAGCCAACCCTCGCCCAGGTCGACCTCACCGACGTGGTGGTAGTGGTCGTCGTCAAGGCGGGTGAACGTGTCACGTAGAGGCACGGTCGCGCCGTGCAAGGTCATCGTGCCGGTGAAGACGAGCACGTCGCCGTCCCAACCGGGTGACGTCTGCCGAGCGCGGCCGCCGTTGCTGTCGAACCAGTCGGCGGTGAACGTGCCGGTGGCCTCGTCGTGACCCCACACGTAGGTCGCGCGAAGTGGGGAGGCGTTCTCCGGGGTCGCCGCCTCCTCGGTGGTCATCTGCAACCAGTGCGGTGACAGTCGGGACGAGCCGACGATCGTCATCTCGATCGGCTTCGGCTCGCCGAACGGGGTCCGGTGGAACCGGCCCGGAGCCGTCCAGGTGCCGTGGAAGTACGCGAGGTCGGCGAGGCCGCCGACAGTGGGTCCAGCGCCGGTCGCGGCGATGGGTTCAGCCCTGGTCCCGGCCATGGGTTCGGTCGTGGGTTCGGTACTGGTCATGGTGGTGCTCCTCGGGTTGCTGCGAGGCCTCGTGTGGGCCGCTGCGATCAACGTACTCCTAAACGGTGTAGTCACACCACTTAATCCGGTGCACCCACACCACTTACCCGAGCGGGTGTGCGGACGTGCGGAGGGAGCGGCTAGAGTCCGTGGGATGACCGCCATCGACCGTGCCGCGCGGCCCCTCCGGGCGGACGCGCGCACCAATCGCGACAAGTTGCTGCGTGCCGCGGCCGAACTGTTCGCCGCGCACGGGTTGGAGGTCTCGCTCAACGAGGTGGCCAGGGAAGCCGGGGTGGGGATCGCGACCCTGCAACGCAACTTCACCTCGCGTGATGACCTGGTGGCCGCGGTGTTCCTCGAACGGGTGATCCAGTACGCGGACGCCGCGACCGAGACCGCCGCGGCCGACGACCCGTGGCTCGGGTTCCGCGACTTCGTGGAACGGGTTTGCCGGATGCAGCAGGAGGACCGCGGGTTCGCCGCGGTGCTCACCACGGACTTCCCCGAAGTCCAGGAACTGCAAGCGCACCGGCGTCGTGCCCTGCGCGAGTTCACCGGCTTGGTCGAGCGGGCGAAGGCCGCCGGAGCGCTGCGCGAGGACTTCTCGCCCCACGACCTCCCGCTGATCCTGCTCGCCAACGCGGGTGTCGTCGTCGGGACCGGCGCCAGCGCGGCGAAGGCGTCGCGTCGGGTCGTGGCGATGCTGCTGCGGGCGTGCGCGGCGGGCGACGACGCACCGCTGCCACCCGGCCCGCCACCACGTGCCCTGCTGGCCTCACTGCGACACGACCGGACCACCGGCAGACGCTGACGAGAGCGGCCAAGGCGACGACGCTCAACGGCAACGTGTTGCGACCAGGGCATTCAGGGCGACCGTCAGGCTGACAGCCGGGGTCAGGGCCGGGTGCAGCCCCACGATCGGGCCGCGGCAGACAGGACTCGGCGACCGGCTCGCAGCAAACGCGTCACAGCGATCGGGTCACGGCGAACAGGTCAGGACGATCGGCTCGCATCAAACGGGTCACAGCAACGACCCACGGCGATCGGATCACAGCGATCGGACCTCGGCAACAGGCCACCGCGACCAGGTCACAGCGATCAGACCTCGGCAACAGGCCACAGCTATCGGGTCGCGGCAAACAAGCCGCAGGGATCGGGTCGCGGCGATGACGTGGCGACCCGACCCTGGTCTCAGTGAACCTGACGCAGGCCGACCGCGGCGAGCACTTCGTCGGCCAATTCAGCCGGGGTGGACTTGTCCGAGCGGAGCATGAGCGTCCCGTCCGGCTGGTGAGCAGCGGCGGCCACGGCCGCATCCACCCGACTGAAGGCCCACTCCCGGACCGCTTCACCCTCCTCCGAGTTACCGGAGCCGGGAGAACGGGCAACGAGGCGCTCCCTCAGCACGTCGCCATCCGCCTCCAGGAAGACGTGGAGGATCTCCTCCCCGGCGTCGGCCAGACCACCGAGGATCTCCGCCCGGTAGGCCTCGCGGATGAGCGACATCGGCACGATGAGCGTGTCCGCGTGGTGCCTGCGCAGCGACAGCGCGGTGGCCACGACCAGCTCCCGCCAACTCGCCAGGTCCTGGAAGTCGTCGTTGGGCGGGATCCACTTCCACAGCATCACGCCGACCTCCTCCGGGTCGTACACGACCGCGTCCGGAAGCCGCTGGTGGAGTTCCGCCGCCAACGTCGTCTTACCCGCACCGAACCCGCCGTTGAGCCAGATGATCATCGCCACGAGGTATCCATCCGCCGGTTCACCCATCTCCTCCATGATCGGAATTCCCCGCCCCTGAAGACGCGCGGACAGCACGCCGGTTGCCGGTTCAACGGAACAACAGGGAAAAGCGGTCCGCTCTCATCGGGCCCGCAGCCGGTCCAGCGCGGACTGGCTCTCCGCGTCCGCCGCGCGGTAGATCGCCAGCAGCTGGTCCGGGTCCTGAAGGGGCGTGAGCACCTCGAAGTCCACCGCGATCAGTCCGGCCTCGGGGTGGCGCATCGCCTTGCGGCCCCGGCCCTTCACCTTGACGTCCTGCTGGGTCCACAGGCGCGCGAAGTCCTCGACGCCGGCGCAGAGTTCGGCGATGAGGTCGTTCAGCGCCCGGTCCTCCGGATGGGCGGCCCACGCGGTGCGCAGGTGTGCGACGCCCTCCCGCACCACCTGGTCGCGGTCGACGTAGAACTCACGGGTCACCGGGTGCAGCAGGCACAGCCAGATCGAGTTTCGCTGTGACGGCGGCAGCGTGCCGAAGTCCAGCAGCAGCTTCGCCATCTCGTCGTTCCAGGCCAGGATGTCGGAGCGGTGGTTCATCAGCATGGCGGGCAGCGGTGACAGGTCGGCGACCAGCCGCGCCAGCGGTGGCGCGGCCGCGGTGGCGGGCTTGTCGACGGCGGGCGGGCGCTGCTGGGCCAGGTTGAAGAGGTAGACGCGCTCGTCGGGGGTCAGGCGCAGCGCACCGGCCAGCGCCTCCACCACGTCCGCCGAGGGCCGCAGGCCGCGCGCCTGTTCCAGCCGCACGACGTAGTCGACGCTCACTCCGGCCAGCTCGGCGACCTCTTCGCGGCGCAACCCCGGTGTCCGCCGGGACTGCCGACGTGAGGGCAGGTCGAAGTCGGCGGGGTCCAGGCTTTCGCGCCGGACCCGGAGGAACGCCGCCAACTCCCGAGTCGTGTCCACGGTGCGGGTCATCGTTTCGATCCTACCGCCGGCGTAGGACTGGCCTTCCCAGGAAGTTCCCTCCCTTATCCGCAGGTCACGACGGTCACAGACTCTCCGCAAGGGATCAACGGCACAGGAGGGCACGATGACGCTCACGCTCGACACCTACCGGCTGCTGGGCCGCTCGGGGCTGCGGGTCTCACCGCTGGCGCTGGGCACGGCGACCTTCGGCACCGAGTGGGGCTGGGGCGCCGAGGAGCACGAGGCGCGCAAACTGTTCGACACCTACGTGGGGCGCGGCGGCAACTTCGTCGACACCGCCAACACCTACACCGACGGCACGTCCGAGCGCCTGCTGGGCGAGTTCGCCCGCGACAACCGCGAGAGCCTGGTGCTGGCGACGAAGTACACGACGCTGCGCAGGCCCGGCGACCCGAACTCCGGGGGCAGCAACCGCAAGAGCTTGTTCGCGTCAGTGGAGGGCAGCCTGACGCGGCTGGGCACGGACTACCTCGACCTGCTCTTCCTGCACGTGTGGGACTTCACGACACCGGTCGAGGAGATCCTGCGCGGCCTGGATGACCTGGTCCGGCAGGGCAAGGTCCTGTACGTGGCGATGTCCAACGTCCCGGCCTGGGAGGTCTCGCGCATGCAGACCATCGCCGACCTGCGCGGCTGGTCACCGCTGGTCGCGCTCCAGGTCGAGTACAACCTCGTCGACCGGACCGCCGAACGCGACCTGATCCCCATGGCACGGGCGATGGGGCTGGGCGTGACCCCGTACTCACCACTGGCGGGCGGCCTGCTCACCGGCAAGTACAGCCGCGCCGACCTGACCACGGCGAACACCGGATCCGGCGACGGCACCCGCAAGAGCTTCAACTCCGGCCTGGGCATGGTCACCGAACGCAACCTGGCCGTCGCCGACGTCGTGCGGGAGGTCGCCGCGGAGATGGGCCGCACACCCGCCCAGGTCGGGCTGGCCTGGACCCTGCGGAACCCCGCCGTGACCGCACCGATCATCGGCGCCCGCACCCCCGCGCAACTGGAGGACAACCTGGGCGCCCTGGAGGTCGACTTCACCGCGGCCCAACTGACCCGCCTCGACGAGGTCAGCACCGTCCGGCTCGGCTCCCCGCACGACCTGCTCGCCGGCGACCACGGCCGCAGGGTCTCGCGGGGCGACATGAAGTTCGAAGACCGCCGCTGACACCCCGATCGCGTCGAGGGCGGTGCCACCGCCCTCGACGCGATCGTCAGCAGTCGACCCCGTCGGTCACTTCGCGCCCACCGGACCCCTTTCGCCGGACAGGGGCTCGTCGGCCACCTCCTCGTCGAGGAACCCGCCGGACTGGTGACGCCACAGGTTCGCGTACATCCCGCCGGTCGTCAGCAGTTCCGCGTGGGTGCCCTGCTCGACGATCCGCCCCTGGTCGAGCACGATCAGCCGGTCCATCCGCACGACCGTGCTCAACCGGTGCGCCACGACGATCGCGGTGCGCCCCTCCATGAGCCGCCACAGCGCCTCCTGGACCAGCACCTCGCTCTCCGAGTCGAGCGCGCTGGTCGCCTCGTCCAGCAGCAGGATCGGCGCGTCGCGGAGGATCGCGCGGGCCAGCGCCACCCGTTGCCGCTGCCCGCCGGACAGCTTGACACCGCGTTCGCCGACCATCGTGTCGAACCCGTCGGGCAGCGCGTCCACGAACTCCGTCACGTGCGCGGCACGCGCGGCGCCGTGGATCTCCGCGTCGGTCGCGCTCGGCCGGGCGAACGCGATGTTCTCCCGCAGCGTCCGGTGGAACATGGCCGGGTCCTGGGGCACGTACGCGATCAGGCTGCGCAGGTCGGCCTGGCGCAGGCGGGAGATGTCCTGACCGCCGACGAGCACGCGACCACGGTCGACGTCCATCAGCCTCAGCAGCAACCGGGTGAGCGTGGTCTTGCCGCCGCCGGAACGACCGACCAGGCCGATCCGCGTGCCCGCCGGGATGTCCAGGTCCAGCTCGTCGAACAGCGGTTCACCGACGCCGTGCGCGAACACGACCTTCTCGAACCGGACCCGGGAATCCTGCACGCGCAGGACTTCCGGCTGCTTCGGGTCGAGCACGGTCGGCGGATCGAGCAGCATCTCGGTGAACTGCGCCGCCTCGGTCAGCGTGCTCTCCACCCGCCGGTAGATCTGGTTGAACTCGAACATGATCCGCGTCGCGTTGCCGAAGTACGCGAACGTCACCACGATCGCCTCCACACCGAGGCCGCCGCTGACCCCGACCGCGACGGCGAGGCCGAGCACGTTGGTGAGCACGGACAGCGGCGCGATCACGGTGTCGATGCGCAGGTTGCCGTAGTCCCACGACCGCAGCGTCAACGTCCGCTGCTCCGCGGCACGGGTTCGGTGTTCCGCGCTCTCCCGGTGTTCGGCGGCGAACGCCCGCACCGTCTCCATGTTCATGAGCGTGTCGGAGACGTGGCCGGACACGTTGGCGATGGCGGCCTCGCGCCGGTTGACCAGCCGCTGGCGGTGGCGGATGAGCGGCGCGACCACGAATCCCGTGACCAGGATCAGGCCGAGCAGCACCAGGACCAGCAACGGGTTGTAGCCCCAGAGCACGACGCAGGCGAAGCCCAGCGGGATCAGGTTGGCGAAGATCTTGAACGCCAGCGCGTCCACGAAGTCCTCGAAGCGGAACGCGAAGCTCAGCACCCGCTTGGTGAGCGATCCGGCGAAGTTGTCGTGGAAGAACGCCGCGTCCTTCCGCAGCAGTTCGTCCATGGCGAGCGCGGACAGGTGCTCGATCCCGCGCCCGTCCGCGCGGTTGAGGCAGTGGATCCCGATGCGCCACAACACTTCCGAGAGGAGCATGAGGCCACCGAAGGCCAGCAGGTACGGCAACAGGGTGCTGATACCCGTGTCGCCGCCCCCGGCGAGTCGCCCCACCAGCGCGCCCACCGCCAACGGCGCGAGGTAGAGCTGGCACGTGACGCCCAACGCGGGCGACAGGAGCGCGCCGACGGTGATGAGGCCGTGACGCCTCAACTCCTTCCCGTACAGGCGCAGAGCGAGCAGGACCGCGTTCTTGCGGACAGGTTTTTCCAACCCTGGCGCGACCATTCGACTCCCTCCAGGGCACCCCGACGTCTTCATCGTGCCGCAGAGAAGTGGGTTGCGGCGATCGAATTTCGCCAGTGGTCGAGCAGGCGATCCCCGGTTGGAAATCCTCAGGACCCGCGTGGCCGGACATCCTTTGTGGACTCTGCCGGGCGCGGCACGCCGGTCGAAGTGATCTTCGGTTTCGAGGACGCGTCGAGGGGTGATTTTGGGACGCGTCGAGAGGTGATTTTGGTCAACACTGAAGCTATCGTGATCAATTTAGTAGGTGAGCGACTGGTTCGAGCGGAATCCTCGATGCCGACCATCCCCGCGAAAGCTCGTCGTCTCATTAGCGCCGCCCGCGAGTCGCACGCGGTAGAACGTCTTGCGTGATGCGAAGCCGCTTCAAGACGCTATGCGCCCCGCTGGCCGCACTGGCCCTCGTCCTCGCCCCCGTCCCGGCCTCCGCGGAGACCGGGCAGACCGGGTTCGTCGCCCTCAGGTCGGTCGACCCGACGATCGTGCAGGAGATCCGCTACACCACCCGCCACAACTTCGTCGGCGTCCCGATCGACGGCTACCTGGAGCCGACCTGCCTGCTCACGAAGCAGGCGGCGCAGGCGCTGCGGACCGTGCAGCAGCAGGTGCGTCCGCTCGGCCTGACCCTCAAGGTGTACGACTGCTACCGCCCGCAGCGGGCCGTGGACCACTTCGTCCGCTGGGCCGAGGACCTCGCGGACACGACGATGAAGGCCGAGTTCTACCCGCAGGTCGACAAGACCAGGCTGTTCCTCGACGGCTACATCGCCGCGCGCTCCGGGCACAGCCGGGGCAGCACGCTCGACGTCACGCTGGTGCGGCTGCCCCCGGCGCCGCAGCGGCCGTACGTGCCGGGCGAGACCCTGAAGCCCTGCTACGCGCCGGTCGGCGTGCGCTTCCCGGACAACACCGTCGACATGGGCACCGGGTACGACTGCTTCGACACGCTCTCCCACACCGCCGACCCCCGGATCACCGGCGTCGCACGGCAGAACCGCGACCTGCTGGTGAACGCCATGAACGCGGCGGGCTTCAACAACCTCGCCGAGGAGTGGTGGCACTTCACCCTGCGCGGCGAACCGT
>DATMCA010001687.1:0-4070 GCA_035559015.1 Umezawaea sp.
CGGCCTGGCCGAACTCGCCGCCGCCCTGCCCGTCGCGGGGGCGGGGTACGGGTTCGCCCGCCGCGCGCTCGGTCCGCTGGGCGGGTTCGCCACCGGCATCGCCATCCTGATCGAGTACGCCATCGCGCCCGCCGCGATCTCCATCTTCATCGGCGGCTACGTGGAGACGCTGGGGCTGTTCGGCCTCACCAACTCGTGGCCGGTCTACCTGGTCTGCTACGCCGTGTTCATCGGCATCCACGCGTACGGCGTGGGTGAGGCGCTGCGGCTGATGTTCGTGATCACCGGTGTCGCCGTCGTCGCCCTGCTCGCCTACGTCGTCGGGATGATCCCGAAGTTCGACGCGGACAAGTTGTTCGACATCGTGCCGACGGACGCCGCCGGGGCCAGCTCGTTCCTGCCGTTCGGGTTCGCGGGCGTGCTCGGCGCGCTGGTGTACGGGATCTGGTTCTTCCTGGCGGTGGAAGGGGTTCCGCTCGCCGCCGAGGAGGCGCGCGACCCGAAGAAGGACATGCCGCGCGGCATCATCGCGGCCATGGCGGCGCTGCTGGTGTTCGCCGCGCTGATCCTCGTCGTCACGCCCGGCGGCGCGGGCTCGGAGGCGTTGAAGAGCGCGGACAACCCGCTGCCGCTGGCCGTTCGGGCGGCGTACGGCGGCGACAACCTGCTCGCGCAGGTGGTGAACTACGTCGGCCTGGCCGGTCTGGTCGCCAGCTTCTTCTCGATCATCTACGCCTACTCGCGGCAGCTGTTCGCGCTGTCCCGCGCGGGTTACCTGCCGCGCTGGATGTCGCGGACCGGCAAGCGCAAGACGCCGTACCTCGCGCTGATCGTGCCCGGCACCATCGGGTTCGTCCTCGCCGTCGCCACGAAGGACGGCGCACTGCTGATCAACATCGCGGTGTTCGGCGCGGCCGTGTCGTACGTGCTGATGATGGTGTCGCACATCGTGCTGCGGATCCGCGAACCCGGCATGGAACGCCCCTACCGCACCCCCGGCGGCGCGATCACCACCGGCGTGGCGCTCGTCCTGGCCGTCGCCGCCGTGGTCGCGACCTTCGTGGTCGACCTGCTCGCCTCCGGCATCACGGCGGGCATCTTCCTGATCGCGCTCGCCTACTTCTGGTTCTACAGCCGCCACCGCCTGGTGGCCGCCGCGCCGGAGGAGGAGTTCGCCGCCATCCAGCAGGCCGAGGCGGAGCTGGCCGACGACTGACCAGCGGTGGAACGGGGCGGGAGTGCCCGTCCCGTTCCACGACCTGGCACGATCGCCGTGTGAGTGACATTCAACGTGTGGGAGTGGTCGGCTCGGGGCTCATGGGCTCCGGGATCGCCGAGGTGTGCGCGCGAGCCGGTCTCGACGTCCTGATCGCCGAGGTGAACGTGGACGCGACCGAGGCCGCGAAGGCGCGGATCGCGACCTCGCTCGGCCGGGGCGTGCGCAGCGGCAAGCTGTCCGAGCAGGACCGCGACGCCGCGCTGGACCGGATGCGGTTCACGACCGACATCGCCGACTTCGCCGACCGGAACCTGGTCGTCGAGGCCGTCGCGGAGCAGGAGCAGGTCAAGACGGACGTGTTCACGGCGCTGGACAAGGTCGTGGAGGACCCGAACGCGATCTTCGCGTCGAACACGTCGTCGATCCCGATCATGAAGCTGGGCATGGCCACGAGCCGCCCGGAGCAGGTCATCGGGGTGCACTTCTTCAACCCGGTGCCGGTGCTCAAGCTGGTCGAGCTGGTGCCGTCGCTGCTGACCGGGCAGGAGACCCAGGACCGGGCGCGCGAGTTCGTGACGACCGTGCTGGGCAAGGAGGTCATCCGGTCGCAGGACCGCGCGGGCTTCGTGGTGAACGCCCTGCTGATCCCCTACCTGCTGTCGTCGATCCGGATGCTCGAATCCGGCTTCGCGTCGGCGGAGGACATCGACAGCGGCATGGTGCTGGGCTGCGCGCACCCGATGGGCCCGCTGCGCCTGGCCGACCTGATCGGCCTGGACACGACGAAGGCCATCGCCGAGTCGATGTACGACGAGTTCAAGGAGCCGCTGTACTCCCCGCCGCCGCTGCTGCTGCGGATGGTGGACGCCGGCCTGCTGGGCAAGAAGAGCGGCCGGGGCTTCCACAACTACGCGGGCTGACACGAGGTCGCCAGGGGCCGTTCCGCACCCGCGGGACGGCCCTGCGCGTTTGGAGCGTGCGCGGCGCCGCGGTCGCGCACCTGCGGCGCCACGCACGCCCGCCCCCCTTTGTCCCCCCTCGCGCGGCCCCGCCACAACGGGGAGATCGAGCGGGAACCGCACCTCCATGTCTACCGGAGACGCACGCGCGAAGACCGAACCTCAGTTACTGAACCACCCCAATGGAGCAGAGGGTTTTCGCGGAGGATTGCGAAAACCTTAACTGGGATTGATACTTGCCGCGCCGACGAGGGCACCTCCGCCCCTGTGGGAGAGTTGGTCGACCGGGAGCGCGATCAGGAGGCGCCGAGTGACGGAGCAGGACCCCCGCGACGCCCTCGGAGGCTTCGCCACGTTCGCGGAGCGGTTCGACCACCTCATGTCGCACATCCCGCGGGCGCGGTCGGACGAGACCCGCCGCCGCCGGTCGCCGTTCTACTCCAACGCCGAGATCGGCCGGCTGATCGGCAAGAGCGAGCCGTACATCTCGAACCTCCGCAACAGCAAGAGCGACAACCCGACCATGGACGTGATCGTGGCCATCGCGGAGGTCTTCGCCGTCCACCCCGGCGACCTGATCCCGGTCGCCACCACCCCCCGCCGGACCCACTCCAGCCGCGCCATGCACATCGCCGCCCGTGCCCAGCACCTGAGCCCCCGGTCGCTGGAGACCCTGGAGGCGATGGTCGAGCACTTCGCCGCGACCGACGCGGCCCACGACGACACGTGATCGACCGGGACCGGTTCGACGAAGTCCAACCCGCTGTCGACGCGGCTCTGGCCGGGCTGCGCCGAGAAGGCGTCACCATCCCCTCGCCGTGGAACGCCCGCGCCCTGTGCGACCGCCTGGCGGCCCTGCGCGGCCGACCCATCCACCTCGTGCCGGGGTCGCGGTTCGGCTGGTGGTTCGACCACCTGTGGATCGCGGGCGACAACGCGGACTTCATCGTCTGGGCCGACCGCTCCAGCCCGCTGCACCAGCGGCACGGCGTCCTGCACGAGATCGGCCACCTGGTCCTGGGCCACGCCGGCGTCCTCGTGGAACCCGGCGCGGGCCTCAACGCCCTCCGCCCCCGCCTCGGCTACGACGACCCGGACGAGGTCGAGGCGGAGTGCTTCGCCACCACCGCGGGCCTCATGGCCGAGGCCAAACCGGGCGCCGACGTCGGCACCCTCACCCCGGAGGACCGCGCCGCCGCCGACCGACTGGCCGCGATGGTCGGCGCCGAGGCGGTCACGTGGACCTGACCCGTTGGCCACCGACCAATTCCACGCGAACAAGCACAACCGAACCCAATGCGCTCCACGGGCTCGCTCACGACTCCCGACACCACGTGAGCAGGCCCGCCCGCCGTCCGGTCCGCACAGGCAACAACCCCGCGAACCAGTTCTCCACCCGACTCGGAGGTAGTCGCGGTGGAACCGAATGCCAGTCGCGGGGCCACTCCTACCTCGGCGCGCCCTCCAACCCCCTGGCCCGCACAGACCCCTCCCGGGTGGTCGTGTGGAACTGACCTCCCGGGTGCTGGTCGGCGCCACCGCCGCGGGCACGGCGGCCGTCGTGAGCACGGCGTTCGCCCTCCTGCGCGGCGGTTCCACGGCGACCCGGCACCTCGCCTGCGGTGTCACGCTGCTGACGGTCGCCCTGTTCGTCCAGGCCGCCCCAGCCCGCGCGTTCACCTTCGGCTCGCTGCACCTGGCGTGGACGCTCCAGCACGTCGCCGCGCTCGGGGCCGCCTACCTGATCCCGTCGGGGTTCGCGCGGGTCACCGAGGGGTCGCCCGAGAAGGTCGACCGGTTCCTCCGGCCGCGCCTGGCGCTGCTGTGGGTGGCGGTCGCGGTGGTCGTCGGGTGCTTCGCCGTCCGGCCGCACGCGTCGGACTGGCTGTTCA
>DATMCA010001688.1:0-9182 GCA_035559015.1 Umezawaea sp.
GCACCTCGCGGCAGCGCGGATCGTTGGCCTCCTTGGGGTTGAGCGCGATCGTCGCGTGATGGCGGATGCCGAACTGGCTCGCCCGGAACGGCTCCCAGCCGATGAGCGCGTCGAAGTAGTCGGTGAACGAGCCCACCGACGTGCGGGGCTGGCCCAGCCAGAACGCGGGTTCGACCAGGGCTCGAACCCCGGCGGCGTGCATGGCCTCGTAGTCGTCGGTCGTGCGGGACGTCATGTGCACGTGCGGGTCGAAGATGCGCATCTCACTCACCCTTTCCGAGCAGTCGTGCGGCGTCGGCGGGCACGTCGCGGCCCGCGGCGGTGCGTTCGGCGGCGTAGTCGGCGACCATGCGCAGCAGCTCGTCGTCGGAGCGCCGTTCCAGCCCGGCCACCGCGGCCAGCGGCACGCCGGTGAACAGGCACTTGAGGACGCCGTGCCGCCAGCCGTGGTCGTCGAGGTGCTCGGCGGCGAACGGGCCGAGCGCGGCGGCGACGAGGCGGACGTCGTTGGTGCGCAACGCGTCCCGGACGATCTCCAGGCCCGCGGTCGCCGCCCGGTCGCCGACCAGGGCGAGGCCGCGCAGCACACCGCGCTTCTCGGCGTCGTCGCCGTGCCGGTAGAGCGCGAGCAGTTCGGCGGACAGGGCGTCGTCGTCCAGGACGGTCGCCAGCGCGCCGAGGAGTTCGGCGCGGGCGGCGTCGTCCACGCTGCCGTGCACCAGCCCCTGCGGGTCGTCGGGGCGGGCGAGACCGCGGCCGACGCGGCGGCCGACGGCGGGGAACAGCCTGCCCACCACGGCGGGGTCGCGGCGCACGGCGCGCTGGGCGTCGGCGAGCCACGGGTGCCGCGGTTTCGCGGGCTCGTCGGGCATGGCCGCCGTCAGCGCCTCCACGGCCCGGCGGGCCACGTCGGGAGCGGCGTGGCTGTGCCGGGGCAGTTCGACGGCCGCGACGCCGACGTAATTCACCGCCGCGAGCGCGGCCAGGGTGGCCCGCAGGTCCAGTTCGCCCTCGCCGAACTCCAGGTGCTCGTGCACACCCGGCCGCATGTCGTCGAGCTGCACGTTGACCAGCAGCGAGCCCGCGCGGCGCACGCACGTGGCGGCGTCGTCGGGTTCCACGGCCACGCAGTGCCCCACGTCGAGCGTGACGCCGAACAGCGACGGGGAGCCCAGCTCCTCGCGCAGCCGCAGCGCCTGGGTCAGGTGCTGCACGAACATCCCCGGCTCGGGCTCCAGGCCGAGGGTGACGCCGAGCGGTTCGGCGCCCTCCAGGACGGCGGCCACGCCGGAGCGCATCCGCCGCCACGCCTCGTCCGCGGGCACGTCGGCGGGCTTGATGCCGGACCAGAAGGACACGCAGTCGGCGTTCAGCTCGGCGGCGATCCGCACCGCGCGGAGCAGGAAGTCCACCCGGACCTCCTGCGCCTCGCTGACCAGCGTCGGGTGGTGCTTGCGCCGGGGGTCGAGCAGGAACCGGGCCCCGGTCTCCACGACGCAGCGCAGGCCGAGCCGGTCGAGCTTCGAGGCGACCTCCGAGACCCGTGCGGGCAGGTCGTCGGCGAACGGGTCGAGGTGGTGGTGGTCCAGGGTCAGCGCCACGGACGTGAAGCCGAGCCCGGCGATGATGTCGAGGGCGTCGTCGAGGCGGTGGTTGGCGAAACCGTTGGTGCCGTAGCCGAGGTGGAAGGTCACGTCGGGCTCACCTTCCGGCTCAGCCGCCGCGCGAGCGGCAGCGCCAGCGCGACGAGGGCGGCCGCCGAGACCGACCCGGCCCGCGCGGCGAGCGCCGACTGGAGCGGGACCATGCCGTGGATGCCCGCCTTGGTCGCGGTCCGCACGGACGCCGCGTCGGGCGTCTTCACGGCGGCGAACTGGGCGCGGCCGACGGTCACGGCGTAGCCGGTGGCGGCGGTGAGCCCGGCGAGGCGGTGCCACCAGTTGGCCGACGGTCCGGCGACGGCGGCGAGCGCGCTGAGCACCGTGCCGCCGAGCACCGCGCGGGCCACCGGCGCGGACGTGCCGTGCACCTCGCCGCGCGACAGCGCCGTCACGCCGAGGGTGTGCCCGGCGACGGCCGCCGCGGCGGGCAGCGCACCCCGCGCCCCGACCGCGCCGGCGCCGAGCAGGACGTCCAGCGCCCGGCACGCGGCCATCCCGAGCGGACCGGCCGGGGTGGACTTCAGCACGGTGTCGTAGGACCACACGGCCAGCGCGAGCGGCACGGCGACGCGCAGCGAGTCCCGACCACCCGCCCACGCGGCGAGCCCGAGACCGGTGGCGCTGAGCCCGGCGGCGACGGCCAGCGCGCGGTTCGGCGAGATCCGCCCGGACGGCACGGGCCGCTCGGGGCGTTCGACCGCGTCGAGGTCGCGGTCGGCCCAGTCGTTGAGGGCCATGCCCGACCAGTACAGCGCCACCGACGCCAGCGGCAGCAGCGCGCGACGGCCGCGCAACGGGTTCCCGGACGCGGCGGCCCCGGCGACGGTGTCGCCCAGGACGGTGAGCGCGGCGGGCGCTCGGACGAGTTCGACGTAGGCCCTCACGCGTCGTACCTCCCCAGCTCGCGCGCCCACGCGTGCAGTTCGCGGGTCTGCTCGGCGAAGCGGTGCTCGTCGTGGCCGAGCGGGTCCTTGAAGAAGAACGCCAGCGCGCCCAGCGCGCCGGACTGCCCGTCGGCGTGCGCGGCGGCCACGAGCCGGGCCAGGTCGAGCACGAGGGGCGCGGCCAGCGAGGAGTCCAGGCCGGTCCAGGTGAACTGGAGGCTCATCCGCGCGCCGAGGAAGCCCTCGAACGACACGTGGTCCCACGCCGTCTTCTGCTCCCCCAGGTCGGGGACGTTGTCGATGTGCAGCGGCGCGGTGACGGGCTCGCCCAGCAGCGCGGCCAGCCCGCGGGCCTTGGTCTCCAGCTTGCTGGCCGCCGCGACCGGGTCCTCCAGGGTCGCCCCGTCGCCACCGCCGAGCAGGTTGGTGCCCGACCACGAGCGCACCCGCAGGCCGCGCGCGGTGAACATGGGCGCGAGGACGGTGCGCACCAGCGTCTCGCCGGTCTTGCCGTCCCGCCCGGCGTACGGCAGGCCGAGGTCCACGGCCAGCCGGTGCAGGGCGGGCAGGGCGATGCCGGTGGACGGGGTGAAGTCGACGAACGGGCAGCCCGCGCGCAGCGCCGCGTACGCGGCCAGCGAACTGGGCGGCAGGACGGCGCGCTCGGGATCGACCAGCGCGGCCTCCAGCAGCGCGAGGTCGTCGTGCTCGGGCAGGTGCGGCACGGGCGGTTCGGTGGAGGACACGTTGACCACGACGACCCGCGCCAGGTCGTGCCGCTCCCGGAAGGACACCAGGTCCGCGGTGAGGCGTTCGGCGGCGGTGGCCTGCGCGCCGCGGTGGGTGGCCGGGTGGTAGCCCTCGCGGACCTCCTGGTCGGCCGCGCGCAGCCCGTCGGCCAGCGACGGCAGCAGGTGGTGCGGCAGCACACCCGCGTGGGCGAGCTGCTCGGCCCGCTTCTCCAGGCACGTCGTCACGACGTCGTGGCCGCCGACGACCAGGTCGTTCCACGGCGGCAGGTCCACCCCCGCCAGTTCCGGTCTCGCGGTGACGCACCCCGTGGGCGGTGCGAGTCCGGCCCGAAGGGCGAGCAATCCGCTCACGGCGGTGGTCGCCACCGATCCGCGCGCCCCGATCAGCCACAGCCCGGTCCGTTGGTCCGACATCACGACCGCCCTTCTCGCAGGGGGAAAGCTGGGTGGTGCCGGGTCGGGCGGACGCGGTGGGCCGCGCCCGCCCGACCCGTGTGCGTACTACTCCCGGCGCAGCGGTGCAGGGTCACCGTTGAGCAGGGCGATCACCGCGTCGGTGTCGCGGACGAGCACGGCGCGCACGCCCGCGTCCGGCACACCGGCGGCCAGGCCGCGGAACGTCCGCAGCTCCTGGACCGCCTTGTTGTCCTTGCCCTCCGCCTCGGCCTTGCGCGCCTTCGCCAGCTGCTTGGTCAGCTGGTCGTAGGAGGCCCTCGGCAGCCGGTTGGTGGCCTTGAACCGGTCGAGCAGCTGGGACACGTCCCGCAGCGACGTGGTGACCGCGAACGGCACCGTCCTGGTGGTGGCGTTGCCCGCGACGTCGGTCGCGGTGACCCGCAACTCGTGGACGCCCAGCGGCAGCTCGTGCAGCGCCACCGCGATGCCCGAGGTCAGCGTGCGCTGCCCCAGGGTCGCCGTGACCGCGCGGACGCCGGAGGTGGCGTCACCGGCCTCCCACGACACGACCACGTCGGTCGCGTCGCCGTACACCCGGCCGTTCGCCACGCCCGTGACGAGCAGCGTGGGCGCCGTGCCGTCGATCTCGATCGTCGACGCGCGGTCGACCTCGGTGTTGCCCGCCGTGTCGACGGACCGGTGCAGCAGGGTGTGGGACCCGTCGCCGGACACCGCCACGGGGCGGAGGTAGGCCGTCCACGGCCCGCCGTCGAGGCTCCACTCGGTGCGGGCCACCCCGGAGGCCGGGTCGGCCGCGGTCAGGACCACGGACACGGCGCCGCTGTGCCAGCCGCTCTCGCCGGGTGCGGCGAAGGTGGCGGTGGTGACGGGGGCCGTGCCGTCGACCTTGACGTCCAGCGACCTGGCCTGCTCGACGTTGCCCGACGTGTCGGTGGAGCGGTACTCCACCTTGTGGGCGCCGTCGGAGGTGATGACGACCGCCTCGGTGTAGGTGGTCCAGTCACCGCCGTCGAGCCGGTACTCCGTGCGCGCGACCGCGCCGCCCTCGTCGGTGGCCGCCAGCTCCACCGTCACCGGGGCCGCCGTGTACCAGCCGGACCCGCCGGGGGCGGGGCTGGTCGTGGCGGTGGTCTTCGGCGCCACCACGTCGAGGTCCTTGACGCGCACGTTGCGGAACTTCACGTCGTCGGAGTCGCCGTGGTTCTGCAGGCCGATGAAGCCCCGCGTCAGGTCGCGGGCCGGGTCGGTGCTGGTGTAGTCGTTGATCGCCACCCCGTTCAGCAGCACCTGGATGCGCTGGCCGGTGACCACGATCTCGTAGGCGTTCCACTGCCCCGCCGGCTTGAGCGCCGCGTCGCGGGCGGCGATGTCGGCGGCCTTGAAGGTGTAGATCGCACCGGTCGTGCGGTCCACGGCGTCGGTCGGGTCGATCTGGACCTCGTAGCCGTGGTCCACCGCGACCCACGGGTCGTCGCCGGGATCGGGGAACCCGATGAACACGCCGGAGTTGTCGTCACCGGCGAGCATCCAGTCGAGCTTGAGGCTGTACGAGCCCAACTCGGCCTCGTGCCACAGCAGCCCCATCCCGCCCTCGGAGCGGATCGAGCAGTCCGGCTGGTGCACGAAGCGACCGGGACCGGCCTGGTTCCACGCCTCCAGGCTCGCCGCCGTGCCGTCGTAGAGGCTGCGGTAGCCGGCCTCGGGCACCACCGGCGTGCAGGGGACGGGCTGGTCGGTGCTGAACGTGAACGAGTCCACGTCGAACAGCGCGCCCGAGCCGCCCTTGAAGACGAAGTACATCTCGTGCGTGCCGCCGGGGTTCGTGACGGGCGTCGGCGCGAGGTCGACGTAGTTGTCCCAGCCCCCGGTGTTGGCCACGTAGGTGGACTGCACCAGCGGGCCGTCCGGCGAGTCGAGGCGGACTTCGAGCGTGCCGCCGGAACCGCCGGAGGAGACCCGGTAGCCCATCCCGGTGACCCCGACGAGGTTCACCGGGTCGAACTTGATCCAGTCGCCGTTCTCGATCTCGCCGACCCGCTTCCTGCCCTCGGCGGTGTCGCGCTCCAGCGCCCGCGCGCCCTGCGCGCCGGTGTAGAACTCGGCCTGCTTGTGCTTGGGCTGGAGCACGGCCTCGTCGGACCCGGTCAGCGCCGGGGCGCCCGGAGCGCCGTTGTCGGTGTAGGTGGCGTTGATGACGCCGAACACGTTGGCGTCCGCGCCGTGACCGCCGTCGGCCGGGGTCGGGATGGTGCCCTCGCAGCCGGTGGCCCGGCTGAGCGGGTGGCCGTGGCTGTCGTGGCCGAGGATGTACTCCACGACCACCTTGGAGCAGTCGACCGGCTGGTCCTCCGGGTCGACGACCGTCACCGAGAACGGCACCTGGTCGCCGAAGCTGAACACCGAGCCGTCGAGCGGGGTGTTGAGCGTGACCACGGGGGCGGTGTTGCCGACGTTGATCACCACGCTGGCGGAGCCCGTCAGCCCGGTCGGGTCGGTCACGGACAGCTTCGCGCTGAACTGCCCGACGGTGGTGTAGGTGTGGCTCACCGGTCCGGCCTGCGTGGAGTCGGTGGTGCCGTCACCGTCGAAGTCCCAGGCCCAGGTGAGGTCGGGGCCGTCCTCGTCGGTGGTGCCCGTCGGGTCGAAGTTCACCGTCAGCGGCGCCGGGCCCGACGTCTTGTCGGCCGCCAGCTTCGCCACGGGCGTGTGGTTGCCCTGGGTGTAGTCGATCCGGTAGACCGCCGAGTCCGGTGCTCCGCCGAAGTAGCCGCTGCCGTAGTCGAGCACGTACAGCGAGCCGTCCGGCCCGAACTCCAGGTTCATCGGCCTGGTGAGCGTCATCGAGTCGAAGAAGGGGTTGATCGCGCCGCGCTCGCCGTTCGGCCCGACGTCGATCGTCTTGATCCAGCCGCGGTCCCACTCGTAGGCGAAGTTCTTGCCGTCGAAGAACTCCGGGAACTTCGTCACGAAGTTCAGGGCGGGGTCGTAGTCGTAGGTCGGACCGCCCATCGGGGACTCGCCGCCGGTGCCGAACTCCGGCACGGACCCGCCGTCGTACGGGATCCACGCGGCCTTCACCGGCGGCAGGTCCACCAGCCCGGTGTTGTGCGGGCTGTCGTTGCGCGGGGCGGCGCAGTCGAACTTCGCGCCCGACGTGCCGGTGGCGAAGTCGTAGTCGTTGTACGCCAGGTTGTCCCCGACGCACAGCGGCCAGCCGTAGTTGCCCGGCTCCTTGATCAGGTTGAACTCGACGGTCCCTCCGGGACCCCGGTTCGGGTTGGCCGATCCGGCGTCCGGACCGTAGTCGCCGAGGTGGATCCAGCCGGTCTTCTTGTCCACGGCGAACCGGAACGGGTTGCGGAAGCCCATCGCGTAGATCTCGGGACGGGTCTTGGCGGTGCCCGGCGCGAACAGGTTGCCCGCGGGCACCGTGTACGAACCGTCCGCGGCGACCGTGATGCGGACGATCTTGCCGCGCAGGTCGTTGGTGTTGGCCGAGGAGCGGCGCGCGTCGAACGCGGGGTTGCGGTCGGAGCGCTCGTCGATCGGCGAGTAGCCGTCCGAGGCGAACGGGTTGGTGTCGTCCCCGGTGGACAGCAGCAGGTTGCCCTGCGCGTCGAAGTCGATCTCACCGCCCGCGTGGCAGCACAGGCCGCGGTCGGCCGGGATCTGGATGATCCGCTGCTCGGACGCGAGGTCCAGGGTGCCGTTGTCGGCGAGCTTGAAGCGCGACAACTGGTTGTGGCCCTTGAACGGCGCGAAGTCCGCCGCGGTGCCGTTCTCCGGCGCGTCGCCCGCGGGGGTGTCCAGCGGTGGCGCGTAGTAGAGGTAGACCCACTTATTGGTGGCGAAGTTCGGGTCGACCGCGATGCCCTGGAGGCCGTCCTCGTCGTGGTTGTAGACCGTCAGCCGCCCGGCGAGCGACGTCGTCGCCTCCGGGGTGGTCAGCCACACGCGACCGTCGCGCGAGGTGTGCAGCACCCGGCGGTCCGGCAGGACGGCGAGCGCGATCGGCTCCCCGGTCTTCTCCTCGCCCAGCGCGAGGGTGATCTGGTCGAAGTCCGCGTCGGTCGGCGGCTCGTTCGGCGTCGTGCTCCCCGGCGCGCAGTCCGCCGACACGGCGCCCGCCGCGTACCGGATGCCACCCAGCAGGTGCTGCCGGAACGCCGGGTCCGCGTAGGACTCCTTGGTGTGGCCCATCCCCGTGTACCAGGACCGGCCGCCGCCCTGCGGGTGGCACCACGCGATCGGGTGGTCACCGGCGGGATCGGTGGGCCGGTAGCTGGTCTCGTCCAGCGCCGCCAGCACGTGCACGGCGGAACGCGGGTTGCTCTGGTAGCTGTACCACTCGTCGGTCCGCGTCCACTTCGCGGGCAGGTGCGCCGTCGAGGCGTGGTCGTGGTCCTCGACCAGCACGTCGGCCTGCTGGATGGCCGGGTGGGACTTGAAGTAGGAGCCCACCAGCTCGCCGTACCAGGGCCACGAGTACTCGGTGTCCGCCGCGGCGTGCACGCCGGCGTAACCGCCGCCGTCCTGGACGAACCGCTCGAACGCGCCCTGCTGGTCGGCGTTGAGCACGTCACCGGTCGTGGACAGCCAGACGACCGCGTCGAACCGGTCGAGGTTGGCGTCGGTGAACGCGCCGGCGTCCTCGGTGGCCTCGACGGAGAACTGGTTGGCCGCCCCCAGGGCCTGGATCGCGGCGATCCCGTCCGGGATGGAGTCGTGCCGGAAGCCCGCGGTCTTGGAGAACACCAGGACGTGCTCGCCGTCCGGGTGGGCCACCGCGGGCGCGGCGACGCCGACCAGACCGGTGCCGACACCGGTCAGCAGTGCCAGGGCGGCGACACCGAGGCGCGCCGCCGGTCGACGTGGGTTCGGAGGTGGTGTCCGCCACTGCGGGTCGTGTTGAACGCTTCTTTTACCACGCACGGGTATTCTCTCCTCGTTCTCACTGAACCGGGGACCGCGGAAGGCTGGTTTCCTCCTTTCGTGCCGCGGCACCGACCCGGCCCGTCCGCCGGGTCGGTGCCGCCCTCTTCGGACGTCTCTCGTGGCCTCAGCCGGGGATCAGCTGCCAGTTCTCGGCCGCCGCGCTGTCCTCCACCGCCGCGAGCACCCGCTGGACCTGGAGCCCGTCGGCGAAGCTGGGCGCCGGGTCGGTCCCGGCGGCGATCGCGCCCACCAGGTCGACGACCTCGTGGACGAACGTGTGCTCGTAGCCGAGCAGGTGACCGGGCGGCCACCACGCTCCGACGTAGGGGTGGTCGGCCTCGGTGACCAGCACGCGGCGGAACCCGGCCTCCACGCCGGGCGCGTCGCCGTCGAAGAACTGGAGCTCGTTCATCGACTCGAAGTCGAAGGCCAGGCTGCCGCGCGAGCCGTTGACCTCCAGCCGCATCGCGTTCTTGCGGCCCAGCGCGTAGCGGGTGGCCTCGAAGCTGCCGACCGCGCCGCCGGTGAAGCGG